>NZ_JBQFPW010000006.1:0-276250 GCF_056536585.1 Ruegeria sp. CK2 | reverse complement strand
CTCGGGCGCATCGCAAACAATCGCTGTTTGGTTTGACAGCGCCGGGGGCGCAGCTGACAACACGATCATCCCGCTGAGCGACTGGCGACTGTATGCCACTCTGTCGCAACCTGACCCAATAGAATAGACCCGTATTCGGGACTTCTCCTTGTTTTTGGCGCTTCTCTGGTGATTTAATATCGTTTTTCTTCAATTTGCTTATTGACCGTTTATGGTGGTCACAAGACAGCTTAGGGTATATCGGCCATGACACAGTCACCGCATTTTTGGACCCGCAGGCGCCTGTTAATAATGGGAGGTATGCTGGGCGCGGGTGAGGTCCTCAAACCCACGGTGACGTATGCGTTCTCGCCCGAGGAACCTTTGCCTATTGAGCCTGGTTGGAGCGGACCGGACGGGACCCAAGTAAATTACCGCATTGATGGTTATGCCAAAGTCACCGGCGCCAAGCTTTATGCTAGCGATGTGCGTGGCGCCGATTTGGACGGCTGGCCGGATGATATGAGCTATGCAACCCTCGTTTTGTCGCCACAGGCTCAGAAAGTTTTCAAAGGATTGGACCTGTCGGGGCTGGGTGACGAGATGCAACCGGACCGGGTTATCACCGCTGATAATCTGGACAAGGCTGGACTGGCCGCAACCGGGTTCTTCAATACAGACCTGTTCTGCAAGCCCGATAATGTACCGTTGTATTTGGGACAACCCGTTGCGTTACTGATCTACGACGACCTCGCAACCTTTCAACGCGCACAGCATTTTCTGGTAGGCAATGATGCCATTTTTGCATTGGGCGATATACGACCTCCTGCCGAAGAAACTCCATATGGTGCGTACCGCTTTACCCGCATTGCGGGTGAAAGCCCTTATGGGCCGGATGTATACTCGCCCCTGCTGGATGGTTGGGTCGGACCGCGCCGGTTTCGCGATACCGAAGCCCCGGTCTGGGCCAAGGCCGATGCGACAGGTGCGGCACCCGAACGGGCAAGTTTTTACGGCAACCAGATCAGAGCCGGTCTTAAGGACGGTAAGTCCGGTAAGCTCTATTCCCAGAACTTCCAAACCCAGTCTATTGATCATGTCTTCATGGAACCCGAGGCCGGGCTGGCAACCTATGAAGCATCGGACAAGAAACTATCCCTGATGCTTGGGGTGCAGTCGCCACAAGCTATTCTGACGGCCGTCGGTAATCTGGTGCAATCCGCCATACCACCGCATGACGTAAGCGAGGTCGATGGCCACTTTGCGTCGATGGGTGGTGGCTTTGGCGGAAAAGACCACACCATCCTGCCGCTGTATGTTGCGCTTGCCGGGCTGTTCTCGCCTGGCCGAACAACGCGTCTGGCGCTGAACCGTTTTCAACAATTTCAGCTAGGACTGAAGCGTCACGCCTTCCAGATCAATAACCAACTGGCCGTTGACCCCGAAACCGGCCAGTTTCAAGGCTACGCTTGCGATCTTGTCTGTAACGGAGGTGGCCGCGCCAATTTCTCGACCGTTGTCGCACATGTCGGGGCCACCAACGCAACCTCAATCTACTACGTTCCCAAAAGCGACGTCACGGCAATGGCCACGAAATCCAGTGCCGTCCCTGCTGGTTCGATGCGCGGCTTTGGAACCCTGCAGACGATGACCGCGATGGAGTGTCTGGTCGACGAAGTAGCCATCGATCTGGGAAAAGACCCCTTCGAGCTACGCCGCCAGAATGCTCTGCGCACCGGATACTTGAACCTGACGGGAAATGCCGCCAGCGGTGCGGCGCGATCCGTCGAAGTTCTCGACCGGCTGGAACAAAGTGCGCTCTGGCAGAACCGCGCTCAAGACGAAAGCGCCTATGAATCTGCCAATCCGGGCAAGACTTATGGCGTCGGGGTCGCGTGCGTAATGAAGGATTACGGCGGCGGCGGCGATGCCACCCGCGCATCCGTCACCCTGTCGCCTGAGGGTCGGATCACGCTTCACAGCGATGGGGTGGAGATGGGCACTGGCCTGTCTACCGCCTCGGCCCGGCGCGTCGGGGATTACATGGGGCGCAATGCCGATAAGGTTGAGATGTTCGTGCAAGGGGCATGGGACGCGCTAAAGCTGGAAACCTCAGGCAATGCCTGGGCGATCACACAGACCGATCAGGACAAAGCGGCGAAGAACCCGCGCTGGGTGCCCCTGATCGGATCACCTACGGGCGCATCTGTCGGGGCCAGCGTCAACAGTCACGGGCCAGCGCAGGCAGCGTATGTCATCATGCGATACGGCCTCTGGCCCGCAGCGCTTTCGATCTGGAGCGAGGGTCCGTTGTCCGGCGAGGCAGCAGGCGAATTCCTGACCTTTGACAAGATGCGCTGGGTGGATGGCAAACTGACCGGTGCGGGAATGGAGCCACTGACACTGGAACAGCTCGCGTCCCGTGCACACCGAGATGGCCTGGTGACCGGGGCAATGGTGCATGGCTTCAATCGCTGGTCCTGGACCACCGCAACGTTCCCAATCGGGGGTGAATCCGAGACGCTGGCCATTGACGCTCTGGCCATTCAGCAAGGCGGCGAGGATTGGACATTGATTGACCGGACCGAGGTCAATTTCCCTTCGACTGAGTTTGAAAAGGTTGGCGTCAACTATTACGCCGCCTGTGGCGCCGTCGTGGGTTTAGGTGTCGACAAAGTCAGCGGAGAAGTCAGAGTCGAGGCCGTCCATCAGGTCTTGGAATGTGGCCGCCCCATTGTCCCCGAACTGGTGTCGGGCATCTCACAGGGCGGGATCGCTATGGGAATTGGATATGCTCTCTACGAAGACCTACCGCTTTATGACGGCGGACCCGGCGAGGGAACTTGGAACCTGAACCGGTATCACATCCCAAAGGCTGCTCAGGTCCCGGTGTGGAAAACAACGCTCGAAGTGTTGGACCCGATCAGTGATACAGACCCGCCAAAGGGCATGGGCGAGGTTGTGATGATCCCTGTCGTCCCAGCTATTCTCAACGGAATCAACAACGCGGTCGGCGCACGGGTGAATTCTCTACCCGCCACGCCGGACAAGATCAGAGAGGCATTGTGATATGCCCCAGCTAATGATGAAGGTGAACGGTAAGGCAGTTGGACCGCACGATGTACCCGACGATCTGCCGATGGTGAGCTATCTGAACGACGTGCTGGGCCTGACTGGAACGAAGTTCAGCTGTGGCATCGGCGTATGCCATGCTTGCGTTGTGATGGTCGAGGAACCGGACGGTACCATTACTACGCGGCGTACCTGCATCGCAGGCGCTACAACCTTTGCCGATAGCTCTGTCATAACGGTCGAGGGGCATGCCACCGACGGCAAACTGTCGGTGGTTCAGCAGGCGTTTGTCGACAATTTTGCGTTTCAGTGCGGTTATTGCACGCCAGGTTTTGTCAACGCGGGCACCGCGCTGATCGCACAGCTTCGCGCAGACCCGGTAACCAAAGACCAGGTTGAGCTAGCCGTCCATTCGGGACTGGGTGACCACATCTGCAGATGCAGTGGTTATGTCCGATACTTTGAGGCGTTGCGCGATCTGATCCTGTCGGACGACACACTGACCAAAGAGGAATAGGTATGGGACGTGTTCTGAAAGCCCTTGCAACTCTTGGAGCGCTAGGCGGCCTGGCATATCTTGCGTTCGCATACTTTTGGGGTGTCCCGGCGGTGGAAAAGCGCCCTTTGGCGACGGATCAAGCCAGTATCGACGCGGGAGAGTATCTGACAACTCTGGGCGATTGCGTGTCCTGCCACACCGCGGAAAACGGTGCATCCTTCGCGGGAGGCCGTTTTTTAGAAACACCATTTGGCGGCGGAATTTATTCGGCGAACATCACCCCTTCAGCCCTGGGGATCGGCGGTATGACATCGGCCGAATTCTATCAGGTGCTGGCCTTTGGTGCAGATAACATGTGGGCCCCGATCTACCCGGCCATGCCCTACACCTCGTACCATCTGGTTACCCGCGACGACAGCGATGCCATGTTTGCTTATCTCATGAGCCTTGATCCGGTCGACGCGGCGGTACCGGAAAACACATTGCCATTCCCTTTCAACATCCGCTTGTCTTTGTTCGGGTGGAACGCATTGTTCGCCGCCCGGCATCAGTTTGAAGCCGATCCATCCCGGAGCGATGAATGGAACAGAGGCGCGTATCTGGTCAACGGTCTCGGACATTGCGGTGAGTGCCACACGCCCCGAAATGCCTTAGGTGCGCTTGAGAATGATAGAGCCCTAAGCGGCGCGCAGCTGACTGATTTTGAGGCACCCGACATCACCACAGCCGGATTGGCCCGGCAAGGTTGGACGCACGCCGATCTGGTCTCATATTTTGCGACAGGGGCCGGGCCACAGGGAACAGCATTCGGAGAGATGCATCTGGCGATCAAGAACTCGCTCAGCAAAGCTGAACCCGGGGACCGATCGGCCATCGCCAGCTATCTGCTAAATCTGGATACAGAGCCGCCCGAAACGGGAAGCACTGATGATGGCGGACAATCCGAAGCATCGGCCGCGGTCGCCCAATTATCCCATACCTATGATGCGGCCCGGGGCAAATCGCTATACCTGAGCAACTGCTCGTTGTGCCATGGGGGCGAGGGCCAAGGCATTCCCGGTGTTATGCCTGCATTGTACGGAAACAGCACCGTGTCACAGGCAGATGCGGTAAATTTGGTGTTGGTCATCGATCAAGGATTGGACCCAACCGGTCCAGGTTCGAATTTCGGCCCAATGCCCTCGTTTGGCGGGCGGCTCAGCGTCGCAGAGATAACGGACCTGGTGAATTACCTGCGCCTGCAATTCGGTAATTCGAACCTGCCGCCGGCAGGAGCCGAATCCGTTCAAGCGATATTGGGTGAAGCCCAGAAGTAGGTAACGCCGTTTAACGCGTCCGAAGCGAAACCAGATATTCTTTCGCAGACTGAAACGCCGCATACAGCACCGGGATCATCAATAGACCCAGGGTACTATCGACGATCATACCGAACAGGACCGGATAGCCAATCGAGACCCGGGCTGCTGCACCTGCCCCACTTGACAGCACCAGAGGAAGAACCCCGACAATGAAACACAAGCCAGTCATTGTGACTGGGCGAAACCGAATTTCTGCCGCCTTTATTGCGGCATCGCGAATGCTGGCGCCGGATTGTCTTTGCTGATTGGCGAACTCGACAACCATGATGGCTTTCTTCGCTGCCAGCCCGATCAGCAACACCATACCGATCTGAGCAAAAATGTTGCTGGTGAGAAACGGATAACACCAAATGGGAATGAGAGCGCCCAGCAAAGCAAAGACGGCTGAAGTAATGATCGACAGCGGCAAGATCCAGCTTTCGTACAAGATCGCCAGAAACAGATAGGCCAGTATCAGCGCCGACAGAATGATGTATGGCACCATGTCTTGAGATTTAACTTCCTGCTGCGTTACGCCTGACCATTCGATCTGGAAGCCATCGGGCAGCGTTTTGTCTGCGATCTCTTGCATGACTTTGATGCCCGCGCCAGAGCTGACACCGTCCGCCAGCTGCGCGCTGACCGATGCAGCCGTGAACAAGTTGTACCGAGGGATCGAATCCGGGGCGAGAACAGGTTCGCTGCTCAGAAAGTTTCTTAGCGGCAGTGACTCGCCTGCGCTGTTTTTGACGTAGATGTTGTCCACATCATCCAGCGTTTGCCGGAACTGTGCATCGGCTGAGATGGCGACCCAATAGACGCGTTCGGACAGGATGAAATTGTCAACGAAATAAGTGCTGAGGTTGGCTTGCAGCGCTGTGAAGATGTCTGAAACGCTCACGCCAAGCGCCTCCGCGCGATCCCGGTCGACTGATAGACGATACTGCGGAGTCTGACCAGAAAAGCTGCCATGGGCGCGGACAAACTCTGGTGCCGCGTTCAGGGCCGTGACGAAGCCATTCATCACTGAATCCAGCTGCTCCCCGTCGCCCTTTTCAAGATCCAGCAGTTCGACCGAAATACCACCCGTCGACCCGAGACCATGGATAGTCGGAAACGGAAAGACATAGCTTTCTGCCTCAGGCAAGGTTGCCAGCTTTTGATCCAGATCCCGCATGATCGCTTCCCAATGCAGTTCGGGGCTTTTGCGTTCATCCCACGGCTTTAGCGTTACAATCGCCATTCCGGCGTTCGAGCGGGTGCCTGCCAGCATACTGGCGCCGGAGACGGTGGTTACGGTGTCCACTCCGGGGGCCTTTTCGATGACCTCACCTGCCTTGGACATGAAGGCCTGTGTACGCTGAAGCGAGGCACCGTCCGGCAGGGCAATCGCCGCCAGCAAGACACCGTTATCCTCTTGTGGGATCAAACCGGTCGGCACCGCCTTGAACAGATATACTGTCGCTCCAACACAGGCGGCGAAAACGAGTAGCGAGACAGTGATGTACCGCAACATTAGCGACACAAGCCGCATATACTGCCGCCTGATCCATGAGACAGCTTCGGGCACAAAACCCAAAGGACCAATCGGTTTCATACCTGACTTTAGAACCATCGTGCAGAGCACCGGGGCCAAGGTCAGCGCATTTACGGCTGACAGCACGAATGCGAAAATGATCGTCGCTGCGAACTGGTAGTAGATCGTTCCGGTCATGCCAGGGAAAAAACACACCGGTACAAATACCGCGGCAAGCACAAACGTGGTCGCGATGATCGGTCGGTTGACCTGTGACATCGCTTTGAGCGTAGCTTCGCGCGGATCGAGGCCGTCTTCATTCAGAATGCGTTCTGCGTTCTCGATGATGATGATTGCATCATCGACCACTAGTGTAATGGCTAGAACCAAAGCGAACAATGTGATCATGTTCGCACTAAACCCGACCGCATAGATCAGCGCGACGGCGCCCAACAGCGAAACAGGGATTGCAATTGCCGGCACAATGGTCGCCCGGAAACTGGCCAGAAAGAGGAACGTAACCGCGATCACCAACCCGGCTGTAAGCGCCAACGTTTTCAGGATATCTTCGATGGAAACACGAACAGCGTCCGTCACGTCATAGGTGATCTCATATGATACGCCATCCGGAAACTTCTTTGAAAGCTCACTCATCAGGGTATGGATACTGTCTGAAATCTCCAAAGCGTTGGCGGTGCTTTCTTGATGCACCGCAATCGCCGCCGTATCCTTGCCATTCAGTTGCGACGACCCGGTATATGTCGCTGAGCCGAGTTCAATCCGCGCCACATCTTCCAGTCGCGTGACCGATCCGTCATCGCCTGTTGAAATGATGATCCGGCCAAATTCTGCGGCATCCCGCAACAGGCCCTCGGTCCGCAGTTTGAACTGAAAATCTGTACGGGCATCGCCAAATGGTGGGGCTCCAACCTGCCCGACAGCTGCGACAACGTTTTGGTTTTCAATCGCATCGGCAATCTCTGACGCGGTGATATTCAGCGCGGCCATGCGAACCGGGTTGATCCAGATCCGCATACTGTATTCCAACTGGCCGAACTGAGAGACCCCACCAACCCCTTGTAAACGCTGCAATGGGTCATGCAGAAAATCGGCCGCATAATTGCTGAGATGCAACTCATCCCGGGACCCGTCGGGCGAGGTAAGGTTGATCACAAGGATCATGTTGCCGGATTGTTTGGTAACTTCGATCCCTTGCTGTTGGACAACCGATGGCAGTTCCGCGCTAGCCAGGGCGATGCGGTTTTGCACCTCAACCGCTGCAACATTAGGGTCAGTTCCTAACTCGAACGAAACACTCAGCGCGTAACTGCCGTCATTCGAGCTTTTAGACTGCATGTACAACATGCCGTCGATCCCGTTCACGCGTTCCTCGATGGGTGTGGCAACGGATTCCTGGATGACCTGCGCATCCGCGCCGGGATATGATGCGGCCACATAAATCTGCGGAGGTGTGATGCTCGGATATTCCGAGATTGGCATCAGCCTTACACACACTGCACCAAAAAGCACCATCAAGATCGCGATAACAGCAGCGAAATGCGGGCGATTGATGAAGTAGTGAGAGATCAAGCCGAGCCCTAACTCTGACTATCGACCGGATCCACAACCAACCCGTCGTGAATTTTCTGCAACCCCTGCACAACGACCCGATCACCATCCTTCAGGCCCGAATTCACCTGGGTTCTAGTCGCGGTTTGAGTGCCGATTTCAATATCCGTCCGGTGAACCGTATTTTTGCCATCGACGGAGAAGACGAAATAGCCCTGCTTGTCAAACTGCACCGCATTGCGTGGCACGGTCAAAACCTTGGCATCGTCCGAGCCGCTGAGCGCAACGATGACGATCTGACCGGGAATGAGAAGCCCGTCCGGATTGGCGAATGTGGCCCTTAGCTCGATTGTATCAGTGTCCTGACTGACGCTGTCGCCGACATAGGTCACTTTGCCTTCGGTTCCGTAGGTTTCACCATCGGCCAGAGTAATTTGTGTCGTCAGCTTGACGCCTTGAGGGGAAATAGACCCATTGCGGCGTTCGCGCAGCAAAACGGGCTCGCTAACGAAAAAGCTGACCAGAATGGGATCAATGCTTGTGACCGTCGCAAGAACACCACTAGCGGAATCGACAAGGTTGCCCGCATCGACCGAGGACAATCCGATCCGTCCGTCCAAAGGGCTGGCGATTTCGGTGTAATCCAGATCAATCTGCGCGATCTTCAGCGCGGCCTGAGCCTCATCAACGGCGGCCTGGCCTTCAGCGTACGCGGCCAAGGCAGTGTCTAGAACCGATTGGGGGATATCGCCTTTGTCAAACAGGGTCTTCTGCCGGTCCAGCGCGGCCTGGTCGCTTTGCGCACTGGCCTGAGCGCTTTTTAATGCGGCTTGAGCACTTTCGACACTTGCGGAGTATTTCCTCTTTTCGATCCTGAAGAGATTGTCGCCTTTTTTAACCGTTCCTCCTTCGGTAAAGTTGATCTCCTCCAAAACGCCCTCGACCCGCGCCTGCAGGTCGACGCTTTGGTCTGCAATGACACGCCCTACAAACTCATCCTGTTTCTGCAGTTCTTGCATTGTCGCCGAAGCAACGACCACACTGGGTGGTGCTGGCGCTTCCGACTCCGCAATACTAGGGCTGGCCAATACAACCGCGGCCAGAATGCTTTGGAGAAGGGTAGCAGAGTTCATTAAGTGCTCGACTGCTTTGTTGGAGGTATCAGAACACTATCCACATCCCAGTTCTGCGGCGCAACGCAATTCCTCCCGGTGTTAGGTGCCGAATGCAGAACCGGAGGAGGCAGAGACTGACTCACCGGCCGAAAAGAAACCCCACACGTAAACACGCAATGTGGACCTAAACTGCCGAAGTCAGGACATCTTAGGCTCACCCCATCAGGAGAACACTGTCTAGACGAACCGACCTTTGAAGTCATTTTGGGTCATTTGGGTTTAGGATATAATCTAAAGGGTTACCTGTGGCCAAATTTGCGACGTCTCCAAGACAGATAAAACGTCGTCAATTACGATGTAGGCTTGATCGATCTCAGGCACTTCTTCACCTTCGATGATCTTGTAGCCGAACACAAAATCGTCACCTGATGCCCTTGGGTTCGTCAGTTCGACGATCAATGAAACGGGATTGCCATTTTGCTGGCCAACAAGAGCGGCGTTTGGTGGATCAGAAGCAAAACTATCGTCGCCTTCGCTCCAGATCTTAACCAGCTGCTCGCTTGGAATTGTTGCGGCGGCCCGATGCGGCCGATCCGTGAACATTATGAGGTTCTTGTCCGCCCCCAACCAGCGTAAGCATTCCCTCGGACATCGCGGCCTTGTCGCTGTGCTGTACAAGAAGAACGCTTTCAGCAGTCTTAAAGTCTTGGGAAGATTCTGCAATTGCCGACGTCCCTAAGCCTACTGCGGCAATCGCAATGGAAAATAGTTTGATGTTCTGATACATTTTTTTGGTCCTAGATAAACGCAACCCGAGAACAGAGTGTTTGCTTTGGTTTACATAAGAAGGTCTATTGTCACCTGAATCACGATGGGCGATATCGCTGAAGCAATTCAGATAGAGTTTTTCTCTCGCTGATTGCGCGACGGCCAACCGGCGTTAACGATTTATTCACCTACGTTTGAATTTTTCGTTTCAATCCGGCCAATCTGTTCTAGGGAGCAGGCTAGTTGCCGGTTACCTCAGCCCCATCAGTATCAATCGTCACTGCTGTTGAAATCTGACTGCTGCCCGTTGCACCGGCGCCAACCATATCGTTCGCGAACCCTTGGGCCCAGAGAGTCCAAGTAGAACCGTCTGTCACTAGGTAGGGGTTTTCGATTGAACTTTGTTCGTCACCTTTGATGGCGCTGTATTGATAACTGATCGCACCATCACTGAGCACTGGGTCTGTTATCTCGATAATCAAGGAAACGGGTTTCCCATCTTCGGTTTCGCCGACCAGTGCGGCATTGGGCGGATCGGCGGCAAGACTATCATCACCTTCGCCCCATCATTTTATAAGTTCAGCCATCGGTATTGTGGATGCAGCGCGGTGAGGTCGATCAGCAAACACGATTTTTCTTTTGGCCGCGCCCTCTAGTGTGAGAGTTGTGCCTGCAAACGTCGCTGTATCTGCATGCTGAACAAACAAAAAACTTTCAGGTGCATTCTTGTCCTCTGACGCTTGGGCCGCGACCGCAGTCGCAATCACACCTGTCATCATTGCTGTTCCGAGAATTCAGGCCGACGTTTTCATATCTTACTCCATAAGTGGCTTCCTGCATTTGGGTAAATACAAGCAGACCTTTACACGAAGAACATGGTTCTTAAGACATGTTCGCTCCCCTTAAGTTCGCGTTGGCCGCCACGCGTTTCAAGAGAACATGGGATAGTCTTAATCAAACAAACACAAAGTGAAATCGAAATCCTTTGAAGCAGGCTTAGTGATCTTTCGTTTCTCGACACTAAACCAACGCACGGAGCCAGACAGCTCGTGTTCTCCGCCAAACTTTGTGTATTGGGTATACACTTTTGGAGAGAATTAATCATTCTTAACGGAACGCAAAGGTTGAAGCCGGGTCAGATTGCATAAATCCAGCTTTTTGAGCATTTAATGGCGTACTCAACGCCCGGTTCTCGAAACCAAAGCCGGACATTTTTTCCGCCATTAAGAAATGGCCGACTGAGTGTCAGGCTTTGTCAGATTCTGACCCGGCCTTGCTTTGAAGATCTACTCCGCCGACACAGAGAAAAAGCCAGCAGAGAGCCGTTCTGATTGGCGTGGCGAGCTGCGGTTAAGTTCAGCCATGATCACAAAACTGACTTCAGACGACCAGCATCCGAGGTCCGGATTGAAGTAAGCGCGTAACTTCGCGATATTCTAAGTCGGGCACAGATGCCTGACGTATCGCGCAAGCGGAGACTCGATACTCAATTCCCAGCTAGGAAATTGCCTTGATTGCTTCTTCGTAAGCCAGAACTGCTTTTTCAGACTCAGCTTCCAGGACATCCATTTCCGCGCAGAAATGCACGACATCATCAAGGCTAGGCACCTCTACGCTGTCCAGAGCTTCAACGGTTGGTTGAAGTGCCGCCCAATGACCCTGAACTTGCGTAAGCGCGTTGTGCGCAGCCTTACTCGGAGGTTTGGCCATTGTAATATATTCATTGCCGCCGCCTATGAGTGCATCGACGATGTTGCCAAATTTTGCGGCGTTTTTCTTGAATTTCTCGTGGTGTTCTTGTGCTTCGTTGCCGGTCGCCGCGAGCGCAATTTCTTTACAGACCTTCTGGGTAATCATCCGTTGACGGCCCGCAAAGTCCAAGGCCAGGGCCAGTGACGCATCTATATCGACTTCTCCGTAAGCCTGTTCCAATCTACGAACGACGACTTGGCAGGCCTCTTCAAGCACTTCGTCATTGCCCACAATCATGTTCAGATGCGCATCATCTACTGACCTGGCAGCAATGATTTCCTCAACTGCGGTCCGGTAGGGTGCCCAGAGATTTGCGACGTCTTTGAGTGCAGTGTTGACCGCATAAAATCTTTCACGGTCGACGCCCGAAGACCCCTTACCCTCTTTGAAACCAAGCAGGATGTCGTCGAATTCGTCATGCGCTTCCTGAAGCTCCTTCAGGTCCCTTTCGACCTCTGCATTCATGCTCAGAAGAACGGCAGCTTTAGCTGCCTTTTCGGTTAGGAAGCTCAGTTTACCAGCAGCCAGAATCCGATGTGTAACCTGCCCCGGAGCCATGGCAAGTGCGTAACCACCAACCGGCATGAAGGCCGTCATAGCGAGTCCAGATGCTCCGGTGACGAAAAAACGACGACTAATTTTCATTGCTGACATCCTTACCTTCGTTACGTTTAACCAACCATTTTGGATTCAAGGCAAAGTAAGTGGCCCATTGTGGTACGCCGAAGATGAAAATGTGGTGAATTTTGGACTTGTGAAGTGTCAATTCGGTTCTTAGCCAATTTGGTCGCGCGCGAAACGAATTGGGTTCGATTTCTTTCCGGGATATCAGAAAGGATCAGATGTTTTCTCTGGCTATGGAAACTTGCCACCTATCGAACCCGGAACTGTAACTGCGAACAGAACTCCGCCAGCCGTCCCAACAGCGTTGTTTTGGAACCTTATGAATGAGCAAAGCAAAGCCGATGTAGTAGACGCGGCTTGCTGCAAAATCTCTCGTAAAGGCAAGGCTTGTGGCGATAGTTGCATCAGCCGAAACTACATTTGCCGGAAGGGAGCAGGCTGTGCCTGCAATAGTTAAAAGTATCTTCTCGCCAATACCAACGGCGGCTCCATCGGAAACGACCGGATATCAAACCACCTGAAGCACGTCCCGTCTGGGCTCCGCATGAAGTGGAACTCCCTGCATGGTGCAACGAACGGCGGCAATGTCCGCGCTGCTGACTTTCAGGAACGTTTTGGCGAACGGCGGCTTGCCGGATCGTTGATAAGGCGCTTCTATTCAGATTGTCGGTTCGGTCTCTAGAGCAACCGAGTGAGGATTTGATTTTCAAGGGATGCGACGAGGCAATCGGTCGCTCCATAAAAAGAAGGTAGTTCACTACGAAATTTTGGTCGGTATACCGTGCTGCTGTGATATGAGTGCTCTGAAATAAAAAGGTTTTCCATGTGCGGATAGGTAATGTCAGATGGAGCGCCACATGTGTGTGAAATGATCCATAGCTTGCCCATTTCGTTCTAACTCGGGTCCATTATCTACACATAGGTTGTACATTGAGCGGCTTCACTACGATGCTTTCGGGGTGAAGTCGTCTCTATTTGAGTATGTGGTTTGAGGAAGTTTTTGGACGCGAAAATCATGCTTTGGCCACTCCCAAAGCAGCGGAAGTCAATCAAGACATACGTGATAAATTAATAGAATCAGAGTCTTAAAGTCGTTCACTAGGTGGCACGGCCTTAATGACCGCATCGAAAAAGTGTTCCGCAGGAATATCGAGAGCCCGCGCTATAGTCACCAATTCGGGCACATCAATATCCGATCAGTGCGGCGGAGACCCAGTGGATCCCGCGCGCGATGAATCCGTGTGGTTTTGCTGTCATCTGTCCGCTTCCCATCACAATGCCATCGCCGCGTTAAGCGGCGACCTTTTCAGCATTTTCTTTTGCGGTCTGACCCACAAAGCCCAGAAGCGGGGCGGCGAGAAGGCCAAGCGCGGCCGCTACCAGCGCGAAGAGCACCAGATAGAACATGACGACTAGTCCAAGCCCGGCCAAGACGCAGCCGATCAGGAAAAGGCCGATGCATGCTGCGCTCGATGCAAGTTTGTTCAGGTGTTTTTGCATTTCGAAGGTCTCCAGTTTCATGCGTTGTTTCGATGAAACCGAAATGTGGGATGAGCTTTACGCGTGCCTGATCCCAACTTTACAAATCTGCAAACTCCAGCGTGACGGCAAGGCCCTGCGGCTGATGTGGTGCAAGGACAAGCTCTGCCTGGTGCCGATTGGCGATCGCACGAACAAGTGCCAGTCCGAGACCGACGCCCTCTGTCTGACGTGATGCGTCCAGTCGCACCATAGGTTTGATGATCTCTGCAAAGTCAGAGGCATCAACACCGGGGCCATTGTCAGTAACACCAAAAGATTGTCCATCTACGTTGAGCGTAACGTCCGGTCCACCATGGCGGATAGCGTTCTGGATCAGGTTTGCGGCGGCTTGAACCAGCATTTGCCTATCGGCAAACACTGTCCCGGGCTGGGCTATTTCAAGTGTCAGCTTTTTCTCGGCATCCTCCACGACCGGCCCAAAGATCTCGAGCAGCTCTTCCGCAAAGGCCCCCAGAGCAACATCCTCGAACCCATCCGTCCCTTGTGCCGCCTCGATACGTGCGACGCGCATGATTGTGTCAAAGACGGTCGATAGGCGTTCGGCCTCTTCCAAGGCCGCGCCACGTTCTTCGCTCTCGGGCAGGACCTCAAGCCGGGACCGTAGCCGCGCAAGCGGGGTGCGGAGATCATGAGCGAGACTCGCGCTCAGATGCCGGGTCTGCGCAACAAGCTGCTCTAATTCTCCGGCCGTCACATCAACCTGCCGGGCCATATCGCCCAAATCGTCGTTTGACAGTGTGATCCCCGTACGTGCCGCCAGATCACCCGAGGCCAGCGCCGATAGGGTTTCGTTGATCAGTTTCAGCCGGCGCCGCCCCAGGACCCCAGCGGTCAAGCCGACTATCAGGCTCAGCGCGATAACGACCGCAACCGTTGTCCAGAGCACACTGCTCAGCAGTTCAAGCGCGTCTTCGCCATCGTCCAAAGGCACAGAGACAACAACGGGCAATCCCTGACTGTCCGTGCTGACGAGTACCCGCCAGGTCTCGCCGTTGCGGAAATCATCCTCCAGATCGACCGTGCCGCCGCCGCGCCCCGCAGCGCGTCCGAAAGGTCGTGGCAGGTCGCCGAGGTCATCCGCCGCGCGCAGAATAAGCCCAAAACTGTCACCCCGTGCCCCTTGCAGATCCGAGGAGCTGGCCAAGGCTTGAAGCGTCCCATCCACTCGGCGCTCAAATGCACCAGAGCCGATTGTCAGGGCGGTGAAGACTGCAACCGCCATCCCAATCGCGAAGATCACCGACAGGACAAGCGCCAGCCGCACGGTCGAAGATCGACGTAGCCAAGTGAGGTTAATGTCCAAAGACATAACCTTCCCCACGGCGGGTTCGGATCAGTTGGTCGTCGAAGGGTTTGTCGATCTTTGTGCGCAAGCGGCTGATATGGGTTTCCACGACGCTTGTGGTCGGATCAAAGCTCATATCCCAGACCTGTTCCAGCAGCATCGTACGTGTTACCAATCGGCCCGGGCGGCGCATGAAATACTCAAGGAGCTTGAACTCCTTGGCCATGAGCTCGATCAGCTGGCCTTGCCGGATACATGCGCGCGCCAGCAGGTCGAGGCTAAGGTCCCCATGTCGCAAGACCGTCTGTTTTTCAGTTTCACTCGACGCACCGTCTTTTCGCCGACCAAGAGCGCCAACCCGCGCGGACAACTCCGCGAATGCAAAAGGCTTTGTCAGATAATCATCGCCGCCCGCGTCAAACCCTTCGACACGGGCGTCGACCTCGCCAAGCGCTGTCAGAAACAGGGCAGGCGTTGTGTTTTTCGAGGCGCGAAGAGATTTGAGGACAGCCAGCCCATCAAGCCCAGGCACCATTCGATCCAGAACCAACACATCGTAATCCTGTCCCATGGCGGCCATCAAAGCCTCCTTTCCGTCCTCAAAATGGTCGACAACGTGACCTTCTTCGCGAAGACCATTTGTGACCCACGACCCGAGCTGTGCGTCGTCTTCCAGTAACAAAATGCGCATATCGCCCCGAAGCAGTTGCAATCGGAGGCCGATCTTATCAGAGGCCTCCGATTTGGCTATTCAATTGACGCGGCGCTTTGCCTTAGTCGTCATCGTTTTCATCATCGTCTTCAGCTTCCACTTCGATCACAACACCCGTATCCGCTGCGATCTCGACCTCGAACTTCTGGCCATCCGCCTTGACGATTTCGATCTCATAGAGCGGCACACCGTCTTCGTTCTCAAGCTCAACTTCCTGAACCTCGCCCGGAACTTCCAGCAAGGCAATTTCAGTTGCCTGCTCTTCCGACAGCTCTGCGGCCGTCGCTGACGTTTGCGCGGTGACCGCACCAATCAGTGCAGCCGACAAAACCAGCCCCGCGAGGGCGCCACCTGCGATGTTTTTCGTATTCATATCGTGTCTCCATTTTCTGAGTTTCAAAGGCGTCGTTGCCTTCCGATGACACTGATATGGCGTGTTTACCTTTGCTGAAGCTCCCTCAAGACTTACATCTTTGTAAGATGTCCGAAGAAACGCACTTCCTGAAGCTCAAGCGTGTAGCGGCAGCTTTGCCCTTCGTTGCAGCTATCCGAGCAACCTGCAGTTTGGTTCGCTACTCAATGTCTGTTTCGGTAAAGCTGCACCGCAGCAATGTGAACTATAACCAACGTCGGCTTTGGGCCGACCTTACCTGGAATCCGGTTCGTCGCATTTACGCTGTGTTTAGGAATGGGCCTGTTACTCTGCGAGGAAGCGAACGAAATGAACCGTAAGGTTTTCTCTCCGCGACTGATCAGGCCACACAGCATAGATCCCCAAAGGGGCAAGTTTCCAGCTTTCCAGGAGTTCAGTAAACACACCCGAATTCAGCCCCTGATCCACGAGATATCTGGGCAAAACCGTGACGCCGAAATTGAGACGTGCGTAGTGGAGCAACGCGTCGATGCTGTCGACCTGAAGCCGAGAACGCCCCGTCACTTTCACTGAGCGCCCCGTACCTGAATGGAGCTCCATTGCGTTCGAGCGTTGCGCGTATCTAATCCAATCCCAGGTTTCGAGGTCTCTGGGCTGCTTCGGATCAGGCCGAGCTTTCGCATAATCTACGCCCGAAACAAGCACGCGTTCGATCTCACCAAGTTTGCGCGACATCATCGAACTATTGTCGAGCCAGCCGACACGAATGTTCAAATCGAAGCCGTCTCTAAGCAAATCAACAGGAAGATCGGTGAATGATATGGACAAATCCACGTTTGGATGCCGCCTGGTGAAGTCTCCCATGGCTATTGCAAGGCTGGACGATGACATAAAGGCGGGAACCGAAACCCGGAGAGACCCTGCAGGCTCCAGCGACAAGGCATTCAACTCATCAAGGCCGTCCTCAGCGCTGCGTACCATCTCGACAGCGTGCGCATAGAATTTACGGCCCTCGTTTGTCAGCGCGATTTGGCGGGTCGTACGATTGAGCAATGTTGCGCCCACAAAATCTTCAAGATCGGTCACAATCTCACTTACGCGAGAAGGGGCCAACCCTATGTCCTTCGCTGCCGCCCGAAATGAGCCGAGGTCCACCACACGTGCGAAGATCGCCATGTGCCTCAAATAATCGATCATTGTTCCGTTCAGCCGAATTGAGTTGTCTGAGATTAGCACATACACAAAACAATCACTCGTCAATATCTCTCTCCTGAGAACCAGGCACGAAATTGGAGATTGATATGACATTGAAGCCAATCGCACTCGTTGCAAGCATGACTATTGCGGGCGCCGCTTTGGCCGATGACATGGCCACGGTTCAGAACTTCTACGACCTGCTCAGCAACCCGACGTCTCAGGATCACGTTGTGGCTTTCGAAGCCTCCATCACGGACAGTTGGGAGAGCGTTGGTGACTATTCGGGTAAGAACAAAACCCGCGAAGGGTTCCTTGGTCAGATCGGTGGGTTTGGTCAGCTGGTCCCCGACCTGAATTGGGCCGTCGAAGCCATCCATCAGGATGGTAACTTCATCACCGTCCGCAGCCGCGCCACCGGAACTCCCGTCGGCCCCATTTTCGGTGTTGATGGCGAAGGTCGTAGCTTCGACATCATGACCATCGACATCCACGAGTTGGAAGATGGCAAGATTGCCCGTTCTTACCACGTTGAAGACTGGGCGGGCGCTTTGGGCCAACTCTCCCGTCGCTGATCCGAAACTTTGGCGTTGCAAAGAAGCAGCGGCGTCTCAAATCAAAAGGAAAAACAAGGATGGAACGCAGAACAGCACTGAAGGCCACCGGCCTGTCGGCCTTGGCCGTGGTCCTCGGAAGTCAAGCACCTGCGGGCGACAACACGGAAGCCAGCCTCGATACCGTCATGCGCTTTATGGGAGCCATGGGCAGTGGCGATATGGAAACCGTCGGAGTGCTAATGGCTGAGGACATGATCTGGCACAACGAAGGCGATACGACCTTGCCTTGGGTGGGAGGTTCCGAAGGGAAAGAAGCGATCTTCGCGTTTCTTGGCGTTTTCTCGTCTAACTTCGAGACCACGATGTGGGAGAACACTGACGCGTTCGCCTCGGACGATACCGTTGCCATCTTCGGCAAAATGAACGGAAAAACGACGAAATCCGGTAAGGAGATCGGGGAGTTCACCTTTGCCCTTCGTGCCAAGGTCTGCGACGGTCAGGTCGTTTTGTGGCATTGGTTCGAAGACAGCTTTGCCGTCAGCCAAGCCTATCACGGGTAAAAGCTGACAAAAGGAGACGTACCATGTCGATCCGAACAACCCTTCTTAGTGCGATAGTGGTGTTTGCCGCTGTGTCATCGGCACTTGCAGCGAATGAACTCCCGATGCGAGCAGCACCTATTCCAGAAACCACGAATCGCGTGCCGCATGTGCAGATTGGGGTTGAGCCAGTTCCGGAAATCTCGGAAGCCCTGATAGACAAGGTAGCAACGATCCCCGGTATCGATATCCGCAACACCGTGATCTCTCTGCCTGGCGCTTTGGGGTTCTGGATCAAAGAAGATGTGACCGTGGCCCGCCCCGAAGTCATCGTGGGCGGGCGCGAGTTCGCCCACATTCACCCTGATGGTAGTCTACATGCGTCCTTACCGCCGGCTCTTGCAAAGCAAGCCGTCGAGACAGGCTGGGCTGTCAGCCACCCTTGGGCAAACAAACGACCTGGGTGGGAGGGGTTCGTCATGATCTTCACTCCAACCAATGCAGAAGAACTAGACGTTGTACTAGATCTCGTACAGGCCTCCTATGAATTCGTGACCGGTCAAGAATAACACTCCTTCTGACAATTCACGCGGCCATACCTTGGCGGTCGCTGCGAGATAGGCATGGCTCAACCAGACATCTGCAAAGAACTTTGAACAACGCAGCGACGGAACCTTCCCTCAGACCCGCTAAAGAGGCGTGGTCTTAAATCAGGGTCATTCATGCTCAAGAAAATCATCGACTCCCGCTTCTTCATTTGGGCCCGTCTGGCACTTCCGTCCATTCCAATGGTTGGTGCGCTGCTCTCTGGACAACCTGGCCCCGAAGGCAAACCGGCCACGGAGATGTTGTTGCATCCGACCGGAGAATTCGCGGCGCGGTTCCTGATCATAGCAATGATACTGACTCCAATGCGGATGTCGTTTCCTGGCTCAGGATACTGGCGCTGGATGATGAAACGAAGGCGCTATTTCGAGGTTCCATCAATACGGTGCTGGTGGATGAAGACCGTATCGAGAAAGTGCTGGACGACATGCTTTGGTTCTATGGCGCGAGCGACTGGTACGCGGAACGTGGTGTTCCGTGGCGGCGGGGGTATCTGTTTTACGGTCCTCCGGGCGCAGGAAAATCAAGCCTCATTCGCGGTTTAGCGTCAGACCTGTCGCTGGATATTGCATCACTGGATATCGGGCGCGCGACACTGACGGATGATGATCTGCGCGAAGCAATGATGTGTGCCCCCAAAGGATCTCTGATCGCGATCGAAGATGTGGACGCCGTGTTTACGCAGAGCGAAGGCGGGAAAAACGATCGGGCGTCAGCTTCTCGGGCTTGCTCAATGCCATCGATGGCGTGACCGCTCAGGAAGGTCGTGAGTTGGTCATGACGGCCAATCACAAGGAAAGGTTAGATCCTGCGCTAATCCGTCCCGGCCGCGCCGATGTGCACACCGAGCTCGGATTGGTGGGTGCAGCAACAGCCCGCCGGCTGTTTGAACGCTTTTTCCCCGGCGAAGGTGACTTAGCCGAGGCATTCGAACAGCGGTTGGGTGAACAAAAAACACAGCCCTGCTCAAATACAGGGTTGGCTTTTGACCGATAGCACCGACGCTTATTCTGCTGCGCGGGCGCCGGGGTTAGAAGGTCGCATACAAGACATCGCCGCCGAATGAGCAAACAGGGGCGTCCGGAACGCCCGCGTCCGTTTGGCTAAATCGCACCCCAGTCTAAACCAAACTTTCCCAGATATTTCCTTAGCCGATCTGCATCGTTCTGGGTCTTGCGCTTGCTGCGCGACACGGCAAACAAGGCGCGCCCGGCTGCACTCAGACTAGAGGAATGGCGACAGACCCGGATTACTTCGGCCAGTTGAACAAGGTCAAACGGATCCACATCAGACATCGCGTCGCCCATCACATCAGCAACCAGCTTGAAATCATCATTGGACTGGGCCGATTTCCAATCAGTTTGAAGCGTTTCGATTTCGGTCGTGACCATCGCCCTCGTGATCCGCCCACGTGGTGCAAGCGTGCACAAACGACGGATCGAGCCCGAGAAGTCACGGAAGTTTCCCAGCCAGTGAGTTGCCGGGTCTTTGGCGAATGCCAGATATTGCGTGCGGGCATCGGAATTGAAACCGACATGGGTGCCCAGATCCCGTTCACAGCGAAGCAGTTCATACAGCAGATTTGCCTCGATATCCTCTCTGCGATTGCGCAGCGCGGGCAAGGTGAAACTCCAAGTGTTCAACCGGGCCAACAGGTCGGGGCGAAACTGTCCAGAAGCCGTCAAACTGCGCAGATCGCGGTTGGCACTGGTGATCAGGTGAAACCGGCTTGAGATTTCGTGATCAGATCCCAACGGATAGAACCGTCCGGTCTCGATGGCGTGTAGAAGAACCGACTGCATGTTGGGGTTCAGTTCGTCCACATCGTCCAGAAACAGGACGCCGCCATCTGCCTCGCGTAGCAAGCCGCTTCGCTCGGTCCCCGCAGTGCCATGAAAAGACCGACGCTGGCCAAACAACGTTGCCATGGCATCGGGTCCGTTCAATGTCGCGCAGTTCACATGGACCAGACGGCCTTTGACGCGGCGCCGATCGAGTTTGAGGCCGTGAATGCGCTCAGCCAGCTCTGTCTTTCCCGTGCCGGTTTCACCGAGCAGCAGGATAGGTTCGTCGGAATTGCTGGCGACCAGCTCAACCCGGTCGATTAGATCGTTATAAATCGCGTTGCGCGTCTCGATTCCACCTTTCAACTGGTCACTGTGCTCTCGCGACAGTTGGTCGAAACGCTGCTGAAGCGCGTTATAGCGGCTCAGGTCCAGGTCGATGACATCGAACTTTGGCGTTTCCTCATCCGGTCCGGGTGGGCCGGTCTGGATCAGTCGCGCTGGCACATGGCGGCTTTCCGTCAGCAGGAACCAGCAGATCTGCGCCACATGTGTCCCGGTGGTCAGATGCACATGGTACCGTTCGCGTTCATCGTCAAACCCATAGGACCGCGCGAAGTCGAACAGCTTGCCATAGACCTCCTGAAAATCCCATGGGTCATTCAGGTCAAGCTGTTGGAGCAGTACCTCTGTATCTGGTGATGCTTCTTCGATCTCGCGCTGAACCTGCTTGGCCAGACGATTGAACCGCATGTCATAGAGGATTTCGAGCCGATCCACCTTGAAGTGATCGTGGCTGACAAGGCTGGGCGTCGGTTTCCAACGCCTTTTCTTGCCCATATCCAACTGGGTTCCGAGAAAGCCGATGACCACATTCTTCATAGTGTATCCAAATCTATAAGTAGCGATACTATAAGATAGTATATACGTGTGAAAGAAAGCTCAAACTCCATATTATTGATTTAATATCAGGCAGTTGTTTGATTTTACGATTTTCTTTCTGGTGAACCGAACATCATGCCAAAACGTCCTAACAACAAATGAGGAACAAAAGAATGGCGAACAAATCCGTGTTTGCATCGATCAAAGGCCGGTTGCTGCCGAAAGCTACTGCAAAGAATGCCCACGCGGCACCGGCCTACGCTTATTCCGATACCCATGCCCTGGCGCAGGTCGCTGTTACCGGCACTTTCGGGGGTATGTTCTATCAGTCGCTGCAGGAAGAGCTGGAATATGTTCTGGACGTGGCCGAATCCGTTGACCCGCGCTATCTGGCGCAGGCGGCCATCTATGCCCGCCGGTCGAGCTACATGAAGGATATGCCTGCCGTGTTGCTGGCTGTTCTGGCCCGGCGTGATCCGGTCCTGTTCCGTGCGGCTTTCACCCATGTGGTCGACAACGGCAAGATATTGCGTACCTTTGTGCAGGTTATCCGTTCCGGTCAAACCGGTCGTAAGTCACTGGGTTCTGCGCCGAAGGCTATGGTGCAGAACTGGCTGAACACCGCGTCTGATTGGGCGCTGCTGAACGCCAATATCGGGAACGACCCGTCATTGGCGGACGTGATCAAGATGGTGCATCCGAAACCAGCCTCGGCTGAGCGCGAGGCGCTGTTTGCCTGGATTGTCGGCCGGCCGTGCGATTTGGCACGATTGCCACAGGCTGTGCAGGATTGGATGGTTTTCAAGGACACCGGCAAGGGTCCGGTGCCTGATGTGCCATTCCAGATGCTGACGCAGCTGGAGCTTTCCTCGGCCCATTGGTCGCGGATCGCACACAAAGGTTCATGGCAGATGGTGCGCCAGAACCTGAATACGTTCCAACGCCACGGCGTTTTCGGCGTGACCAAGAACGTCGATCATGTGGCCGCCCTGCTGCGTAACCCGGAGGCGATCGCCAAGGCACGTGCGTTCCCTTACCAGCTGATGGTTGCGGCGCAGAACGTGTCGGGCGAGGTGCCGCGCGAGATCGTGGACGCTCTGCATCATGCGATGGAAATCGCAGTGCAGAACGTGCCGAAAGTGGCGGGTCAGGTGGTTGTGTGCCCTGATGTGTCGGGGTCGATGACCTGGGCTGTTACCGGGTATCGCCCGGGGGCGACTTCGGTTGTGCGTCACGTGGATGTCGCAGCCCTTGTGGCCGCGTCATTCCAGCGCATGAACCGTGGGTGCCAGGTTCTGCCGTTCGACTTCGACGTGCGTGACGTACGTCTTGAGCCGCTTGACACGATCCTGACGAACGCCGAGCGTTTGGCCGATCTGGCTGGTGGTGGGACCAACTGTTCCGCGCCGCTGAAGTGGCTGAATGATCGTGGTCGGTCGCCTGATCTTGTGGTGTTCGTGTCTGACAACCAATCGTGGGTGGACGCACGCGCCGGCGGTCAGAGAACGGCGACGTTGAAGGAATGGGAGGCGATCAAGCGTCGTAACCCAAAGGCCAAACTGGTCTGCATCGACATCGCGCCATATGGGACCACGCAGGCCCAGACACGCGAGGACGTGTTGAACGTCGGAGGGTTCTCGGATGCGGTCTTTGACCGGATCGCAGCGTTTGCCAACGGTCAGACCGGCCCGGATCATTGGGTCGGCGAGATCGAAAAGATCGAACTGTGAAAACGGGTCAGGCGGAATGCCTGTGGGACTACAGCTTTGAACTCTGTCCGATGTCTCACAAACATCTTGTCCGCCTGGCCCAAACAGACAATTCTCGGCGAATGCTGGTGGAACTACATAACCAACAGGTCGTGGGTTCGACTCCCGCCATCGCGCTCCGCGATGTAGCTCAGGTGGATAGAGCAGTTGGCCCCAATGTTTCACCAACCCCTTGCCGCCGGGACCCGAGCAACATCAGGCAGAATGCCGGTGGGACTACATCGCTGTTAATCATCCGCGTCCGTCAAAGGGCGCTGTCTCACCACCCTTTGTCTGCCTGACCCGAATAAAAGGAACATGTCTCGGCGAATGCCGGTGGAACTACAGAATCTAATCTCCGTGTCGCGGGTTCGAATCCCGCTCGTCCCTGCCCCGTGGGGAGGGACGGTAGCTCAGTCAGGTAGAGCAGGTGTTTCACCAACTTTTGTCGTCGAGACCCAATCAGAAGGAATGCCCCGGCGAATGCCGAAGGAACTACATGGCACAACAGGGACAGGTCGAGCGGGTTCAACTCCCCTCCGTGTCGGCGCCCAGACGGCAAACGCATCTGCCCATTCAGATGCGGGGCGGACCTCCCAACTGTTTCTTCACCTCTTGTCGCCGGGGCTACTGGTTAAATGCATAGAGTATTATGATGACAGACACTCAAAAAACGCTCCATTTAGCCAGCAAGGCTGTCGATATGTGTCTGAACGGCACCCCAAGTTTGGCATTGTGCCGCTTCAACGCGCATAGGGCTCGGCTTTCCCCATGGGACGTCGCCCGGATTGATCCGCAATTGCGCCGCGTACATCGAAACGCTGAACTCCAAGGGAGTCGGAAACTCGGTATGGTTGCCCGTATCTTGCGCTTGAAGCCGCCATTTTTCGAGCAGGCAATTGCAAAAAGCCCCCAAATCGCATGGCTATTTGTGCATAGTCATAATGGACGATATCGAGAGGCCGCTGTGCAATCGATGATCATCGGAGATGAGGATACCGCAGCTCAAACGGCACTATTGCTGCGTAGCAACGATTGGGTTCCACAAGTACGCAAAGCAGCGTTTGATCGGTTGCGCATCCGTGCTCCGCAATTGCCTCAAACGGCCCTATCCAGATTGGCAGTTTTTGCTGTTGCGAGAGTCGGAATATGGCAACGCGGAGGTGCCGAAGCTCTTGATGTCCTCAGGGAGTGTCCTCTCTGGCTTTCCGCTTTGGAAGAAGCTTTAGCAGAACAAGCAGACGGTCCTTTGGTGCACGTGCTCAAAAGACTGATCCTTGAAAGCACGTTAGATCATGCGCTGAATCGATTGGCGAGGTCCGCGAGGTCACCGTTCGTCAGATCAGCCGCTACCGAATGCGTTTTGACTGAAAAGGTGCGTTGGAAAAGTGGATATAAAAGGCAATGGATCAACAAACCTCTGGGTATCAGCAGGCGTGTTCCGCTTTTCGAAGAACGGAATCTGGAGATTGACCCAAATGTTTGCGCGGCCGTTGTGCGTTCTGGTGCCCGTGACACCTCCGCGATGGTTCGTAAGAAAGTAGCTGACAAACTCATCAGAGATGGAGGCAAAGAATTCCCTGAAGAGGTCAGGCTGCTAAGTGCCGATTCGGCGGCATCGGTACGAAGTCGCATGGAGTTTTTCCATCGCAAGTATCCGAGTATTAATAAGAAAGACTAAGAATATGGCTGAAAACACCAAAGCCGACCCCGTAACCGGGGACCATCTGAAAGACTGGGGTCATCGCCCTGGCAAGCAATTCCCGGCCCTGCTGGCGCGCGCGAATGAGATGCGGGCCGAAGGGTTTGGTCTGGTGCGCATCCGGCAGGAGCTGGAGAGAGCAATCCCTCCGATCCCGCCAACGATTGATCTGCGTGCACGCGGAGAGGTCGCGTTTCACGAGAACATCGATGCGGAACACCCTGACGAAGAGGATAACGTCGCCAAAGTTCGCGAGACGATGACGGCGCTGATGCGGACACCGACCATTGAGGCCGGGGCAATCATGCCAGATGCCTGTCCGGCTGGGCCAGTGGGCACAATCCCGGTCGGCGGTGTGGCAGCGGCGCGAAATGCGATTCATCCAGGGATGCACTCGGCGGATATCTGTTGTTCGGTGATGATCACCGATCTCGGAGATGCTGACCCTAAAGCGGTACTAGATGCCGCGCAATCTGTGACGCATTTCGGGCCGGGCGGGCGACCTCAGGGCAAGCGGTTCACAACCTCGATGAAGCTGATGGGCGCGTTCCGGGAGAACCCCTTTCTGGACAACCCGAAATCCCTGCGTATGGCGCATGAACATATGGGCACGCAAGGAGATGGGAACCATTTCCTGTTTGTCGGGCGATCACGCAAAACCGGACGGACGGCGATTGTGACCCACCACGGGTCGCGCGGACCGGGGGCGGTTCTGTATAAGCGCGGGATGCATGTGGCCGAGAAGTTCCGCAAGGAACTGTCGCCCGAGACTGCCAAGCAGAACGCTTGGATCCCGGCAGATACTGAGGAAGGTCGCGACTATTGGGAGGCGCTTCAGCTGATCCGCAGGTGGACCAAGGCCAACCACAACGCCATCCACCAAGCAACGGTCGAGGCCGCGCGAGTGGGTGATGTGGGCGAGCGGTTCTGGAACGAGCACAACTTCGTCTTCAAGCGGGGCAATATCTACTACCATGGCAAGGGCGCGACCCCAGCCTGGGATGGGTCCGCATCGGATGCGACGGGGCTCACGCTTATCCCGTTGAACATGTCCGAACCCGTGCTTGTAGTGCGTGGCAAGGACGCGGATCACGGTCTGGGGTTTAGCCCGCATGGTGCAGGGCGCAACTTCTCGCGGTCCGAGCATAAACGCCGCATGGGATCGATCACGCCTGAGCAAATGCTGAAGGCAGAAACCGAGGGCTTGGATATTCGATTCCACGCCGGGGGCGTGGACGCGTCGGAACTGCCGTCGAGCTATAAGAACGCCGACAATGTGGTTGCCCAGATCAAATCCTATGATCTGGCCGAAATCGAAGACTATATCGACCCTTACGGCTGCATCATGGCAGGAGACGTGCCGCCGTTCTGGAAAAACAAGAAGAAAGGCCGCCGGTAATCACCGGCGCCCTTTGCAACCCATTCATGGGCGTTGGGCTACAGTTTAATCACACATCGAATTCAGCCGCCTTGTATCCGCCCAAATTGGCATTTATGCCTTAAACTTCAAAGCCTTCTTGATTGAGCACATTATGCAAATAGAAATCACCCTTACCGCACCCGATGATGCTGATTACGCCGCAAGCGACCTTGGATTCTTGCTTCACAAGCATCCTGACCACATACACAGGCGGGAAACATCGGCGGGCGAGGTCACGATTTTCTACCCCGAGAAAGCTCAGGGCCGCACAACAGCTGTGATGCATCTAGATGTCGATCCCGTCGGTCTGGTGCGTGGAAAAAACCAGCACAGCGATGGTCTTTTGGCGCAATACGTGAATGACCGTCCCTTTGTGGCAAGCTCATTTCTGTCGGTTGCGATGGGGCGGGCCTTCGCCCAGACGATGGCTGGAAAATCGAAGGACCGGCAGGCTCTGGCAGACCGTGCGCTGCCGTTTGAAATCCGTGTCGTGCCTGTCGCCTTGTCGGGTGATCTGGATCTGGTCAAACGTCTGTTCGAGCCATTGGGTTATAACATTCTCTCACCGTCAGAGATTTGCGAAGCGCAGGTTGTCGATCTGCGTCTGTCCGCAACACTGCGCCTCGCGGACACTCTCAAGCATCTTTATGTGCTGGTGCCCGTCCTGGATAACTTTAAGCACTACTATGTCAGCGAAGAAGAGATCGACAAGCTTCTGGCGAAGGGTGAGGGATGGTTGTCCGAGCATTCCGATAAGGAACTCATCACGCGCCGCGCCTTGAAGCATCGCCGGTCATTGATGAACATGGCCCTTGCCCGCCTCGAAGAAACGGCACCTCAGGACGAGGAACAAGAAGACGCCCCGAAGCTGAAGCCTGAAGAGCAACTTGAAAAGCCGCTGCACTTGCACGCCCTGCGGTTGGATACGGTGGCAGAGGTGCTTAGGCAGAACAATGTCACCTCGGTCCTTGATCTGGGCTGTGGTGAAGGCAAGCTGATGTCGCGACTGATCAAGGAGCGAGGTCTGGCGCGCATTGTTGGCGTGGATGCGTCGGTGAGGACTCTGGAGACGGCGCATCGCAAGCTGCGACTGCATCAGGCAGGGGACGCTATGGCCGAGCGCGTGTCGCTTCAGATGGGCAGCCTGACTTATGGGGACAGGCGCTGGCAGGGCTTTGATGCCACGACGCTTGTCGAGGTGATCGAACATATCGAACCGCACCGCTTGTCGGCGCTTGTCCTGTCGCTCTTTGCAGATGCCCGGCCACGCATGGTGGTTATGACGACACCCAACCGCGAATACAATGTGCTGTTTGAAGGCTTGAAGGACGGCAAGCTGCGCCATCCGGATCACAGGTTCGAATGGACCCGAGCGGAATTCGAAAGCTGGGCCAATATGGTGGCTGAAGAACATGGCTATAGCGTCAGTTTCACGCCTTTGGGGCCGGTTGACGACACCCATGGTGGCCCATCGCAGATGGCTGTGTTCAAACAGGAGGATGCCGTGTGAGCCTGCCTGTTTTTGTCCCATCCGTGGCGCCGGATATCGAAGCGGTGATCCAATCAAAGCTAGTCGCGTTGGAGGCAGATCACGACGTGCGCATTCTTTTTGCTATTGAAAGCGGCAGCCGTGCCTGGGGATTTCCGTCGCCCGACAGCGATTACGATGTGCGGTTCATCTATGCCCGCCAACCTGACTGGTATCTCAGAATTGAGCCTGGTCGTGATGTCATAGAACTGCCCATCGAAGGCGACTGGGACATCAACGGCTGGGACATTCGCAAAGCTCTTGGCCTGTTGATCAAGCCCAATCCGGTGATGCTGGAATGGCTGTCGAGTCCGATCCGGTATCGCTGGAATGATGCGGTTTGTGACCGTCTGATCCAATTTGCGGACAAAACCACATTTGGCGAAAGCTGCCTGCATCACTATCGCAACCTAGCGGTGAAGCAATGGGACAAGCATGTCGGCGATAACGCCGATGTGTCCTTGAAAAAATACTTCTACATCCTGCGGCCCGCTCTGGCGATTTCATGGATCACGCAAAACCCCTCGGTCCAGCCACCAATGAATCTACAGGCGTTGGTCGAGGGTCAGTCTCTGAGCCGAGAACTCATCGAACATATTGAACGGCTATTGGTCCTGAAATCCGCTGCCAAGGAAATAGGGCGTGGCGCTCGTATTCCGATGATTGATGCTTTCATTCACGATCAGATTGCTTGGGCTGAAGTTGTGGCAAAACAGGATGAACGGCCGGACCTGATGGCTGAAGGCGACGCGTTGTTGCTGCGGATCGTAAATGAAAGACCTTTCGTCGGGGATGCAACATGACCAAGATATCCATCCCAGATTTTGCTCTTGTTGTTCTGATCGGCGCCACCGGCTCGGGCAAGTCCAGCTTTGCGCGCAAGCACTTTCTGGAAACTGAGATTGTGTCTTCTGATACGTGCCGGGCGATTGTTTCGGATGATGAAACCGATCTTGCTGCAACCGGCGATGCTTTTGATCTGCTCAATTATACAGTGGCCATTCGTTTGAAGCGCAGGTTGATGACGGTCATCGATGCCACATCAGTCAAACGTGAGGATCGGGCAAAGCTCGTGCAACTGGCGCGCAAATATCATGCGCTTCCGGTGGCGCTGGTGCTCGACATCGATCCCAAGATTTGCCATGAACGCAATCAGAACCGCCCCAACCGCGATTTTGGTGAACACGTGGCGCGTAACCACTCAAAAGCTCTCAGACGAGGCGTGCGCGGGTTGCAGAAAGAGGGCTTCCGTCAAGTTCAGATCATGAAATCCCCTGAGGAAGTGGATGCGCTGGAGATTGTGCGCGAACCCCTATGGACGGACAACCGCACTGATCATGGTCCCTTTGACATCATCGGTGACGTCCACGGCTGCTTTGATGAGTTGACCGAACTGCTAGGAAAACTCGGATACGTGATAGACCCATTCGAGGTGGATTCCGAAGACCTGATCCACGCCCGCCACCCTGAGGGTCGTACAGCGTTCTTTGTCGGCGACATCACAGACCGTGGGCCACGCAATCTGGATGCTTTGCGCCTTGTCATGGGCATGTGCGATGAAGGCTCTGGCCGCTGCGTAATCGGCAATCACGACTTCAAGCTGAACAAGTGGCTGAAGGGCCGGAATGTGACGCAGGCGCACGGGTTGGATCTGACCGTTTCTGAGCTTGAAAAAACCTCGGAGGCCTTCCGTAAGCAGGTCTCGGACTTCATTTGGGATCTGCGCTCTCATGCGTGGCTGGCGGATGGCAATCTAGTCATTGCCCACGCCGGGCTGAAAGAGGAAATGCACGGGCGCGGCTCCGGCCATGTGCGCAACTTCGCCATGTTCGGCGAGACAACTGGTGAGGTCGATGAGTTTGGCTTGCCCGTGCGTTTGGAATGGGCGCGGGATTACCGTGGCAAGGCGGATGTCGTCTTTGGCCACACGCCGATGGCCGAAGCTGAATGGCTGAACCATACCATGTGCATCGATACGGGATGCGTCTTTGGCGGCAAGCTTACGGCATTGCGGTGGCCCGAGCGGGAAACGGTTTCCGTTCCGGCAAAAACGCAATACGCGATCCCTGCTAAACCTTTGGATGCTGACCAATCCTTGTCTGCACAACAGGATCATGACCGCCTGCTTTACTTCGACGATTATGCTACCAAGATGCGGATCGAAACCCGGTTCAAATCCACCTTGCAAATCCCCGAGGAAAACAGCCTGGCCGCGCTGGAGGTGATGAGCCGTTTTGCCGTTGATCCCAGATGGCTGATCTATCTGCCACCCACGATGGCCGCTTGCCCGACAGCACCTGAAGGCCCGTTTCTGGAACATCCAAATCAGGCGATGAACCATTTCGCAAGCCGGGGTGTGACCGACCTGGTTGTTGAAGAAAAGCACATGGGATCGCGTGCCTTGTTGGTGGTCGCCAGGGATGCGGACGCTGCCCAGGCTCGATTTGGCGTGGAAGACGGGAAAGCAGGCGTGATCTATACACGTACCGGGCGACCTTTCTTCAAGGACGAGTCGGAAGAAGCCGCAGTTGTTGCGCGAATTGGAAAAGCAATGCAATCGGCGGGTCTGTGGGACGAGCTTCAGACCGACTGGGTGCTTCTTGACGCTGAACTTATGCCTTGGTCAGCCAAGGCGCAGGACTTGCTCAAACGGCAATATTTGCCAACAGTAGCGGCAGCAAAATCGTCTGCTTCGGCGTTTCTGGAGGCGATTTCCAAAGCCGGGGAGATCGAGGGGTTGGATGCGTTGAGCACGCGCACAGAAACCCAGTTTTCCAACGCAGATCTCATGGGGCAGACAATCGACGGGTACTGCTGGGCAGCGGACAGTATTGAAGACTATTGCATTGCGCCCTTCCACATCCTGGCGAGCGAAGGCAAAGTCCATGCGGATCAGCCTCACACCTGGCACATGGATACCCTGGGCAAATTGGCCGCCGCCGATCCGATCCTGCAGACAACAGGTTGGAAGCGGATTGATCTGAACAAAGCGGCTGATCGCGAGGCGATTGTCAGTTGGTGGATGAAACACACCGGCGCGGGAGGAGAGGGGCTTGTCTTCAAACCCAATGCATTCACCGTGCGTGGCGACAAAGGTCTGATCCAACCGGCAATGAAAGTGCGCGGGCGCGATTATCTTCGGATTATCTATGGTCCCGACTATGACTTGCCTGAGAATATCGAGCGCCTCCGCCAACGCGGGCTGGGCCGTAAATTCTCGCTTGCAGAACGGGAATTCAAACTCGGTTTCGAGGGGTTGCATCGGTTTGTCGAAGGGCTTCCACTTTCCAAGGTGCATGAATGTGCATTGGCGGTGCTTGCATTGGAAAGTGAACCAGTCGACCCGAGATTGTAGATCAAGTGCTGCGGTGCAAAACTCAAAACTAGTTCTGCTCTGTTATTGGTCACAACTTCGAATAGACATATGAATGAACTTGTTGACGCAGAGCTGACAGTTCTCGGTGTTGGCCCTATATTTTGCGCTTCACTAGAAAGCTTTGCTTTGAGTTTACGGTCAAAGGGCGGGAAGCGGTCATTCGCTGCAACGGCAAGATCGGCAAACGCAAGAATGTGAAGCGGACATTCATGCGGATGGGATCGAGTTTAAGCAGGTGCTCTATTCTGGACGGGAGGCGGGCAACTAAGTGCCTTTAATCTCCAGGTTCGAAATGGCCAGCCCACAGAAATGGCAAAATATCACGAAGCCAGGCGCATGAAATTGGATGCGGTGCATACAATGTTACCGGTTTGATTGGCGCTGACGCCGATCTGTGCAGCCCGCTTCATCACTCTATCCGCTAGATTTACCATTCAGCGACCACACTGTCTTCCGGTTTAATTGGAACTCTCCATTGGCCAACGCAATAACACCGGTAAGAGCGGGTGCAACATGCACGACATGGCACAGGATAAGATCCCAGTGATCCGAATGCCTTATGTGGCTATGGCTGGGCTGACTCTCGTCGCGTTAGTCCGCCTCGGTTAAGGCTGCTGTGATTGGAGATCGGGTCGAACTACCGGACCACATCGGATTTAGGTTGCGTAGTTGTGGGCTGCGGCGCGAGGGGCGGTATTTGCTCCACAAACGGCGGCGCGTGGCTGAGAACCCTGAACGTAACGCGCGCCAGTTCGTGGTGGTCTCGTCTGTCTTCGCCCCAAACCGAGCCTTGCCGATTAAGGTCATCCCGTTGAGCAGCACCGAGAAGCTTTGTTCTGGTACGTCGGGATAGTGTTTCTTCCACTCGGAAAACGCGGTCGTCACAGCCGTCAGATCACGGCGTGAGATGGCTTTGCTAAACTTATGCGCGGCGTACCATTCTGTTTGGAAAGCGCGAGCTTTCAAGACCGCCAGCAACGATGTTACTCGCGCTGAAAACGCCCAGATCGCTATTGCAGTGAGCGCGCCCAGACTCAGCACAAGCCAAAACACTTTGGACAAGTGCCATGTTTTTGACTCGCCTCCACTGCCAGAAACTGCGCTGTGAATGGACACATCAATAGCGGGAACTGTCGCGGTTTCCAGCTGTCCAGTCTCGATGTTGAACCAATCGAGCGACACTCCCGGCAATGCGGCGGTCCCTTCGTTTTGGGCAACATAAGCAGTTGTTTCGGTCCGCGTCCCTAGCATCTGACCGCGGTCCACTTTCTCGTCGATTTGGGGGTCCTTTGGATAGGCACGCAGGCTTTCTCCGTCAGATGTAGGAGTTAGGCGAGGGATCATAATTGGAGAGGTGCCGGTGATATTTGCTGTAATAGTCCTCGTCATGGCTCCGCCGACATCTAGGCTGGAATCTCCGTCAATCTGTTGTTGAAGTTCGAACCGCCTGGCGATGATCAGCGGATCCAGCCCAAATGCCCCTTCTGGGATGGTGGCGACGAAGGTCAGTTCAGGAAGAGATGCAGCGAATGTCACAGGCTCACTTGTGTTTGGGTTGGCATAGGTAATCGTTACGTCGCCCGTCGGCAAAGTATAGCTGCCGCCCGCGAGCGGGTAGAGGCGATAGCTGCGGCGCACCCCCGACCAGGTTTCACCATCGATATTTTCGCTGATCGGCCCCGAGGAACGCTCGGGCTGGCGAACCAGAAGTGACGGAAGTTCGACGGCAGGAAAGACCGGCGGTTCCGGCATCCATGTCGGCACAAGTATCGAAATGCGCAGCATCAGCGGCTGACCGACGATTGTGCTGTCGCTTTCCAACTCGGCCGTAAAGCGCGGGTCTTGTGCGGTGGCGATGCTGGCACCAATGCACAGGAACGATATCGCGATCAGAGTGCGGATCATGTGCCCTTCTCGCTATTGTCGTAGAGGAACCGACTGCGCAGGAAAGCCCCCATCTCGGTGTCGATGCTGTCGATCCATTGGTCGGGAGACGGCGCCGTTGCCTCGTCCATAGGTGCATCGACCTGTGAGGTCACACCGCGTTGAGCTTCGTTGTCGAATGTCATGTCGTCTGCCCCGATGCCACTTTCTTCGCCAGTGTCGGATTGCTCGCGAGTCGTTTCGACCTGTTCGACAATGGCCCAGGCGATCTCGGCGTTTTTGGCCGCGGCGGGAAAATCAGGCTGGCGATTTAGAGCGGTTTCAAATGCCCGCGCACCGGCGCGGTATTCACGGTTGCCGATCCGTGCCAGACCTTCGGAGAAGGCTGCCTCGGCACTGCTCAACCCGGCAAATACTTCTGCGGCCTCTTCGTAGCGGCCGGCGCGCAACAATGTGTGAGCTTTCCACATTGGGGCAGAAAACAAGTCGGCGGCTCGTACGAACTCTTTGTTTCGAAAGGCAATCTGTCCTTGTTGATCAGGCGTCAGAAACCAGTCTTCCCATCCTTCAGCATGTGCACTGCCCGGCATCTGAAGCGTGGTGACAACGACGAGGGCGGCGCCCCAACGCATGGTCCAGCCCCGGCGGAACCACAGCAACGCAATGAATGCCGCAGGCCACAACAGCAACCAGCCGCGATCATCCCAATCAAGACGCTCATCGTTAAGCTGCGCCGCTTGTTGCACCGAGGTTAGCTGCCGTTCGATCTGCGTGATGTCACGGTTATCGGCGGTTAATTCAACAGCCGAAACGCCTGTGAGCCCCTTAATCTGGGCAGGGATTTTCCCGGAAGGCACAGCGACCAACATCGCCACCGGTGCTTGTTCGGGGTCGTCCTTCGTGAGCGCGGCAACCGTCGCCGGATCTAGATCATCCAGCACAAAGAGGATCGCGCCGGGCGTTTCTGCGACCTTCAGAATTTCGCGCGCCAATTCCAGTGCGGCAGCGGCATCATCCCCTTCAACCGGCATCACCTTGGGGTTCAACCCTTGCAATAGCGGGCGCAGTATATTTGGGTCTTCGGTTAGTGGTGCGACCCGATGCGCGGTGCCTGCATAGGCCACAAGCGCTGTGCGCCCGCCAGCCCGCGCGGCGATCAAGTCAAGGATTTTGAACCTTGCGCGATCCAGCCGAGAGGGCGCCAGATCGGTGTTCTCCATCGAAGGTGTCACCTTGAGCGCCACCACGAGGGGAGCGGTTTCCGCGATCAGCGGGTTGGGGATACGGCTCCATGAAGGACCAGCTGCCGAGAGTGCCAGCAGACTGAGACAGAGCATGACGCTGTCAACTGGTTGAATACGCCGCCGGGTGTTTGAACCGACCTGCAGCGCCGCCGCCAGATGCGGGGCGAAATGCCGGGCGTCATGTCTTTCCTTCCTGGGACGACGCCTTGCAATGTACCAAAGCAGCCCAACACAGGGCAAAAGCATCAACCAGACAGGGCGAAGGAAGTGGAAGGCATCAAGAAAATTGGTCATGCCCGCCTCCAAGTCCGTGAAGCGAGCAGAGCAACAAGCGTTGCTATGCCAAGCAAGGCGGCGAGCAGACTGGCCACCCAAACGAGCGAAAAGGTCGGGCGATAACTGGCTTCTTCGACGATCCGCGGGGCCATGGCGTCGATCTGCTCATAGACTTGCGACAAAGCGGAGCTGTCATTGGCATAAAAGAATGCGCCACCGGTGCGGTCAGCGATATCCTCCAATGCTGTCAGATCTACCCGATCTTCGCCTGTGCCTTCAGGGTCGCCGACGCCGATGGTCTGAATGACAACGCCCTTGTCAGCGGCGATCTCGGCGGCGTTGACCGGAGAAACCCGGCTGTTGGTGTCTGCACCATCGCTTAGCAAGATGATCAGGCGGTTCTCGACATCGTTGCTGTCAAACATACGGATCGCCAGGCCGATGGCATCTCCGATAGCTGTGTTCGGCCCGGCCATACCCACTTGCGTCTGATCAAGGAATTCCTCCAAGCTTTGCAGATCTTCTGTGAAAGGGGCCTGCACAAAGGCCCGCGTACCAAAGACGATCAGGGCCATTCGATCACCGTCGCGCTCGGTGATAAAGGTCCCAAGTACATCGCGGACAGCGTCCAAACGCTGCAATCTTTGTCCACTTTCACCAATGAAATCCCGCTGGCCCATGGAGCCTGAGATGTCAACGGCAAGCACAACGTCGCGGGCGGATTTTTCGATTTCTATAGGATCGCCTAGCCGTTGAGGGTTTGCCAGACCGATCACGATCATTGTCCAGACCAATAGTGCAGTAATGATCTGAATTCTGCTCCGGTGCAGCACTGTCGCACCCGCCTGCGGTGTGGCACCCGCTGCCTCTGTCAGCTGTCGGAAAAAGGGGGTTCGGATTGCCGTGACCTCCTCGCGGTGCGGCGGTAGGAACTGCCACACCAGCCAGGGCAACGGCAGAAGGAGCAAGAGCCAGGGATACACCAAGGTGATCACTTCAGACCTCTTGCTTTGGCTGTTTGTGCGTCACGATCCAGTCGTGCGCCAAGCGGGTTAGCTCTGGAGATGCCGGGGCCGGGCGATAGGGGGCCTGCGGGACAATGCGTCCAGGGCCATTCGAGAACCGGTCATCTCCCATAGTCTGATCGAGAAAGTGCAGCCAATCCTTGCCGGTCAGTCCTGCAACCTCGCCGCGTGGAAATCCGCTCAATGCAGTGCGGCGGAGGATATCGGCGATACAAGCCGGATCATCCTCTGCTTTGGCCAGCGCGCCCAAGGCTGCACGGCGATAGGCGTTGGCTTGGCGGTGTTGTATGGCTCTTCTGATCAGCCATCCGACCAGCAGCGCAAGTGCCAGCCCAAGCCAGACCCACCCAACAGTTTGCGGCATCATCGAGATTGGCGCAGGTTCCGGCGCGGGCTCCAAGAGGTCGATCAGCTCGACAAGGTTGAGGCCTTGCAGATCCGGGTTCATGACACCCCCAACAGATGTGAGATTTGATCCAGCGCAGGGAACTGCGTCGACAGCGGCAGGAAGGGTTGTTGGTATTTCTGTGCCCAGCCGCGGATATGCGCAAGTCGATCCTGAGCAAAGGTTTCTATCTGTTTGTGAGTCTCGGCAGAAGAGGTGTCGATCTCGGCCTGCAGGGCGCCATCCGATATGGCAAGGTGTGCATTTGCCGGAATGCGCCCGGCCATCGGGTCGGCAATGTTGAACAGCAGCAGGTCGTTATGCCGGGCGAGCCTGCGGATCAGTGGCTCGGACGCGGCATCAACACCGTCGAAATCGGAGAAGATCAGTACCAGATAGTTTGTCTTGGCAATCCGGGCGGCGGAGCGCAGCATCTGGTTGAACAGGTCAGGCCGGGTGGCCTGACCCCGGGCTGACAACCGACCGTTGGCGTCGGCGATCGACGCCAGCATCCGGTGCACGGCCACGGCCGAGCGCACGGGCCGGTGTTCTGAGATGGCGTCGTCCGAGAACACCAACCCGCCGACGCGATCGCCCTGCGCCAATAGCAAATGCGCAGCGATGGCGGCGGCCTCGGCGGCAATGACTGATTTCATGTAAACTTGGCTACCAAAAAACATCGACATGCGTTGGTCTACCAGCAGCAGCGTAGGGCGGTCGCGTTCTTCGGTGTAGACCCGGACATGAGGCGTTCCAGTGCGCGCCGTTACTTTCCAATCCAGCGTGCGGATGTCATCGCCAGGCAGATAGGCGCGCAGTTCTTCGAAATTCAGCCCCCGACCGCGCAGTTTCGAAGCATGGCGGCCGTTCAGAACCGAATTCGCCGGTTGTCGAGGCAAGAAGGTCAGTCGCGACGCACGCCGTCTGAGTACGACCAACTGGTGCAGGTTGACATAGACACGGTGATCATGCCCGGGTTCTGCAATCGCTGTCTTCTTCATCATTGGCATAGCATCCTTGGCCAAGGGCCTGCGGTCATGGCAGGGCAACCAGTTTGATGATCTCGTCGGTAACCTCATCTTGCGAAAGGCCAGCGCCCTGCGCCTCGTAGCTCAACGTTATGCGGTGGCGGAACACGTCATGGGCAATAGCCCGAGCGTCGAGCGGATCGACATAGTCGCGCCCGGCCAGCCATGCATGAGCCCGGCTGCATTTGTCCAACGCGATTGAGGCGCGCGGGCTGGCACCGACCTCGATCCAGCTCGCCAATTCGTCGCTGAGGGCTGCGGGGGTTCGTGTGGCATAGACCAGATCGGCAAAGTAACGTTCCATTGCTTCCGCGACGTGAATGCCAGAAATCTCTGTGCGGGCATCAAAGACGGCCTGTTGCAAAATAGGGGCGGGCTCGGTTGCGTCGGATTTCTTTCGCTGACTGGCGAACCGTTCCTCATCCCTGACCAGGCGGATTACTTTGACCTCATCCTCGACCGGGGGATAGAGGATGTTCACATGCATCAGGAACCGGTCCATCTGTGCCTCAGGCAGGGGATAGGTGCCTTCCTGTTCAATGGGGTTCTGTGTGGCCATGACGATAAACAGGGGTTCCATCTTATGCGTCGTGCCTGACACTGTGACCTGGCGTTCCTCCATAGCCTCCAGCAGCGCAGCTTGCACTTTGGCCGGCGCGCGGTTGATCTCATCTGCCAGCACGATATTGGCAAAGATCGGTCCCGGCTCAAACCGGAATTCAGAGATACCGCCACCCTGAACGTAAACCTCTGTTCCGGTGACATCCGAAGGCAGCAGATCGGGTGTGAACTGGATACGGCTGAACTGCGCGTCTAGATTTTTTGCCATTGCCTTGACGGCTCGTGTCTTGGCAAGCCCCGGCAGCCCTTCGATCAGCAGGTTGCCATTGGCCAGCAAGCCGATCAGCAAGCGTTCGACCACCTCGGTCTGACCAATAATGGACTGACCCATACGGGTCTTGAGCTCGATGATCTGATCATATGCGGACATAGGATTACTCCGTCATCGCCCAAATTGTTTTTACATCTAGAGTGAGCAAGCGTGCATCTCTGTTCAATCCTCGCGGGAAAATGGCGTAGCATACTCCTGCGGTTACAATGTTGATTTAAATCAGCTTTGAAACGCATCCAAGTCGAGACCGGAGTCGCGCTTTGCTTGAGGCTCAGACTAAGTTGCGCTGACCCATAAATCAATTTTTAACACAACGACTCAAATTTCCGTGTAGGCTGAGCTCATTCTCTATTACTCCAAAAAAGGTTTGAAAACATGCTTGCTGCCTTTGAGCCTCGGCGCATTATACGCCCGCTAATGAAGCTAACTTGCGCGGTCTTTCTGGCCGTTCCCGCAATCGCACAGGAGCAAAAGCCTAATATTCTTGTGATCTGGGGTGACGATGTCGGGCAATCCAACATCTCGGCCTACACGATGGGTCTGATGGGATATCGCACGCCCAATATCGATCGAATCGCTGATGATGGCATGATCTTTACCGACTATTATGGCGAGCAATCCTGCACGGCTGGACGGTCTTCGTACATCATGGGGCAGTCGGTGTTTCGGACCGGTTTGTCCAAGGTAGGCCTGCCGGGCGCTGATCTAGGGATGCAAGAGGAAGACCCGACAATCGCGGGGCTGCTCAAGGCCGAAGGCTATGTTACCGGTCAGTTCGGAAAGAACCATCTGGGCGACAAGGATGAGCATCTGCCGTCCAACCATGGTTTCGATGAGTTTTTTGGCAATCTCTACCATCTGAACGCCGAGGAAGAGCCAGAGAACGAAGACTATCCCAGCAATCAGGTTCTGGCCGATGGCCGCACCTTCCGCGAGGCCTATGGCCCACGTGGAGTGATCAAGTCCAAGGCCGATGGCACGATCGAAGATACTGGCCCGCTAACCAAAAAACGTATGGAAACAGTGGATGACGAAACCGTCGCCGCTGCCATCGACTTTATCAAACGCTCGCACGAGCAGGGCCAACCCTTCTATGTCTGGTGGAATGGCACACGGATGCACTTCCGCACCCATGTGGCTGATGACCGGCGCAACCCGGGCAACGACGAATATACCGACGGGATGTTGGAACATGACATGCATGTCGGCCAATTGCTGGACCTGCTGGACGAGTTGGGCATCGCCGACAACACCATCGTGCACTATTCGACTGACAATGGCCCGCATATGAACACCTGGCCGGATGCCGCAATGACTCCGTTCTGGGGTGAAAAGAACACCAACTGGGAAGGTGGCTGGCGGGTGCCCTCGATGGTGCGCTGGCCCGGCCTGATCGAGCCTGGCTCGGTCTCGAACGAGATCATGCACCATATGGACTGGTTGCCGACCTACCTGGCCGCTGCGGGCCGTGACAACATCAAGGAGGAGTTGATTCAGGGCGGCGTTCAGGCCATCGGACGTGAATACAAGGTGCATCTGGATGGTTATAACTTCCTGCCCTATTTCAAGGGCGAAGTGGAAGCGGGACCGCGTAATGAGATTTTCTATTTCTCGGATGACGGCGACCTGACGGCGCTGCGGTATGACGACTGGAAGCTGATTTTCCTTGAGCAGAAGGCTTGGGGCACCCTGCGCGCCTGGATGGAACCTTGGACGGAGTTGCGCATCCCCCTGATCATCAACCTGCGCCGTGACCCCTATGAGCGCGCCTACCGGACCTCGAACACATATTATGACTGGTTGCTTAACAGGGCCTATTTCCTGGTACCGGCACAGCAATATGTCGGCAATTTCCTGGCGACATTCCAGGAATTTCCACCACGCCAGAAGGCCGCCAGCTTCAATCTGGAGCAGGTGATGGAAAAGATGATCGCGCCCGTAGGCGACTGATCCTGAATAATGAACCGATCCGGGCCGCCACAATTGTGGCGGCCCGTCTTCTTTGACCCTGGTAAGGTACCAATTCATGCTCAGATATTCTCTGTTCCTTTCGCTGTCGTTCATCACTTCCGTAGCATTCGCAGACCCTTTGCCATCCTGGAATGAAACACACAGCAAGGCGCGGATCATCTCGTTTGTTGAAAGCGTTATCGACCCCGAATCCGATGACTATGTCACCCCGTCCGACCGCATCGCCGTCTTTGATAATGACGGCACGCTGTGGGGTGAGCAGCCAGTTTATTTCCAGCTGATCTATGCGATTGAAGCGTTTCAGAAGATGGCGCAGGATGACCCGGGAATGGTTACGTCTGATGCGCTCAAGGCTGCTGCTGCAGGCGACTATAAGGCTCTGGCTGAGGCCGGTGAAGAGGCCGTGATCGAAGTTCTGGGGGCGACCCATAGTGGTCTGAGCGTAGACGATTTTCAGGCAAGTGTGAGCGACTGGGTTGCCACCGCAACTCACCCCGTCACGGGTCTGCGGTATGACCAGATGACCTACCAGCCGATGTTGGAGTTGCTGCGTTATTTGCGTGACGAAGGGTTCAAGACATACATCGTCTCTGGCGGTGGGATTCATTTCATGCGCGTCTTTGCAGAGGCGGCCTATGGCATCCCCACCGAACAAGTCATTGGCACCTATACCGAAACCAGCTATGAGGTGATCGACAGCGTTCCTACCATCATCAAACAGCCAGCAATTGGTTTTGTCGACGATAAGGAAGGTAAGCCGATCAATATTGACCGGATCATCGGAAAACGGCCAATCATTGCTGGTGGAAACTCTGACGGCGATTATGCGATGATTGAATGGACCACGGCGGGAGAAGGCCCCCGGTTTGGTTTGATTGTCCATCACACGGATGGTGAGCGCGAGGTTGCCTATGCCTGTGATAGCCATATCGGTCAGCTGTGCGACGGGCTTGAAAACGGCCCGAATCTGGGCTGGCTCATTGTTGATATGGCCAAGGACTGGTCGCGCATCTACACTGGCGCGCAATAGCCCGGGGAAGGACCTTAATATAGTCTTTCGTTTATCAGTGCCCCCGATCAGATGTGCAGCCATCGCCGGAGTATCTTGTCTGTTTCCACCGGTCGCGTCATTGGCGCAAGAACCTGCATATGTCGGCTCATCGGCTTGCACCGAGTGCCATGTCGATGCCGCCTCTGCGTGGAGCGGCTCACACCACGCGCTTGCCTGGACAGAGCCGTCGCCGGACACAGTGATTGCTGATTTCGATGGAACATCCTTTCGCCACGATGGCATGAGTGTCCAGTTCAGCATCGATGGGGATCAATACCGAGCAGCCGTTACAGAAAAAGATGGGGTTACTACCGAGTACCCGGTGCATTCTGTTGTGGGCATCGCCCCCCTTCAGCAATACCTGTTCGAAACCGAACCAAGTCGGCTGCAGAGCTTTGACGTGGTCTGGGATGCGGAAAAGGAGCGCTGGTATCACCTCTATCCAGATCAGGATCTGCCCCCGGATGACGGATTGCATTGGACCGGCCCTTACAAAAACTGGAACGCCCGATGCGCGGAATGTCATGCCACCGGGTTTGAGAAGAACTATGACCCGAACACGCGTACTTACTTATCAACCCAAGCCGAAATCGGTGTTGGTTGCGAAGCCTGCCATGGTCCTGGCGCAGCCCATCTGAACTGGGCCGAAGGGCGCGAGTTTGTAAACGACAGCGGGCAGTTGAACGTGTTCGGACTGACTATGGATTTCAACGAGGGTGCCGAAGCGACGATCCAGCAATGCACAACGTGCCATTCTCGTCGTGAGGCGTTAGGAGATGGCAACCCGCTGCCGGGAACGCCGTATCACGACAATTACAACCTCGCTCTGCTGCGGCCTGGTCTTTATTATTCGGACGGCCAAATACTGGACGAGGTCTATGTCTACGGCTCTTTTTTGCAATCAAAAATGTATGCCAGCGGAGTCAGTTGTACCAATTGCCATGAGGCGCACTCTGCAACGCTCATCACCGAGTCGAACGATGTGTGCACCCAGTGTCACTCGCCAGAAGTGCGGGAAGAGTTTCCTGGCTTAACACTCGCGCTCTATGACGATCCGGCCCACCATTTTCATCCTATGGACTCGGAAGGTGCAGAGTGCAAAAGCTGCCATATGCCAGAGCAGATTTACATGGGCGTTGACGGGCGCCGAGATCACGGGTTTCGCATCCCACGGCCCGATCTCGCGGCTGAGACAGGGGCTCCGGATGCCTGCACCGACTGCCATACGGATCGAACGCCCGAATGGGCCGCGCAGACCTTAGAGGCTTGGTATCCGCAAAGCATAAAACGTGGTGCACATTTCGGGCAGGTATTGGCGACGGCGCGCGCCGATCCGGGCACGGCTAGTGATGATCTTGCCCAGTTGGTGCGCGACACTGCCCAGCCTGCAATCATACGTGCAACGGCTTTGTGGTTGTTGCAGCAGAATGCGGGACAGGAGGTGAGAGACTTAGCGGTTACGCAGTTGGATGATTCCGATCCGATGGTGCGCGCCAGTGCAGTGGGTTTGCTGACCGATGCAGATCAAGACGAGATTTCCAAGATGCTGCCTTTGTTGGAGGATCCGTTCCGGACCGTCAGGATCGCAGCTGCGCGGGCAATGTTGTCTGCAAGGGGATCGCCATTGTCCCGTCACGAACAAGGGCGTTTGCAACATGCATTGTCTGAATGGAGAAACTCGTTGATCAACCGCGCAGACTATCCAGAAACTCATCTGGTTCTTGGCGGGATAGCACTTACAATGCGCAACATATCTGCCGCTCAAAAAGCTTTTGAAGAAGTGACACTTCTCGACCCGCAAAATGTTGACGCCTGGGTGATGCGGGTACGCTTGGCGACCGCAACAGGCGGGTCGAATGCAGGAAGACTAGTACTGGACCGTGCGCTTTCGGTTAATCCCGATGATCCTTCGCTTTCCGCGATCGCTTCGGATCTGCAATGATGGCCAAGGGGTGTATGAGTTCTCAGACTCGACACCGAAGGCAATGTTCGGATCACTTGAGACCTTAACTCGCGCATACTGAACTCTTGCTGGTTGTGAAGAAAACAACGCCACATATCATGTCCTATTTTCGGCTCGAACGTGGAGGCGCATGTTGTTTGGCCTTCCAACGTGGAAGTTTGCGGCAACGACTGTCTGCTCCATTGTTGTAGCGTCACCCAATCAACCAATAGCGCTGCACAAGCCAGTAACATGCTGCTTCGGCGAAGCAAGCACGATCATAACGGGGTCTGACCTAAGGACGGTCAGTCCGGCGGTGATTTGCTAAACTAAGAAGGGAACGCACCGCTGTAAGCAATCCATTGAAAGGAAAAAACCTGTCGCAAAGGAACGATAAGGTGTCATTTGTCATATCATTGAAAAAAGTGGTGAGCCGTGCAGGATTCGAACCTGCGACCCACTGATTAAAAGTCAGTTGCTCTACCAACTGAGCTAACGGCCCACTCTTTTCTGGATCTGTTCGATCCGTGGCGCTCTCTAAGACAATTGCCCAACTGGGTTCAAGTCCTTATTTTGCGCCTCGTTTCGCCATCACAATCAGTGTTTCAAGCGTCCCGATAGGCGGCTTAATTAGGCAGGTGATACCGAGGGGTCAACCCCTTTTTTAAGGAATCTACGCGACAGGGTGGATTCATCTTACGCACGACGTTATATGCCCGCCATGCCACAAGCATACGACACCGGATTGCCCTTTATGAAGATGCACGGGCTAGGCAATGACTTTGTCATTGTGGACGCGCGCGCGCATGCGGCACCGATTACGCCGACGCTGGCCAGAGGAATTGGGCACCGGCAGTTTGGCGTGGGATTCGATCAGCTAGCCGTCATAGAAAACGGCACCGCAGCTGACGCGCATCTTGTGTTTTATAATTCTGACGGTTCAACCTCGGCCGCTTGTGGAAACGCCACCCGGTGTATTGCGCGCATTCTGATGGCCGAGACAGGGAAATCCGAACTGACTCTGACAACCGAACGGGGAACGCTGCTTGCCAAAGATGCTGGTGACGGGCTGACTTCGGTCAATATGGGCGAACCGCAGCTAAACTGGCACGAAATCCCATTGGCTGAAGAGGTGGACACACTAGAACTGCCGATTGAGGGCGGGCCGACGGCGACGGGCATGGGCAATCCGCATTGCACGTTCTTTGTCGAAGATGCCGAGGCCATTCCGTTGGCTGAATTCGGTGCGCGATACGAATATCATCCTCTCTATCCGGAACGCACCAACGTTCAGGTTGCACAGATCATTGGCCCCGACCATATTCGCATGCGCGTCTGGGAGCGCGGCGTGGGAATCACGCTTGCCTCTGGCTCGTCTTCCTGCGCGACGGCTGTGGCGGCTGCCCGTAAGGGCCTGACCGGGCGGAAAGTTCAGATCGAACTGGATGGCGGCACGATTTGGATCGACTGGCGTGACGATGGTGTCTGGATGACCGGACCAACGACGCATGTGTTTTCCGGCACATTGACACCCGAATTCCTAAGGTCACTGGGATGAGCGCCCCGAAATTCACCACCCTGGGCTGTCGCCTCAACGCCTATGAAACCGAGGCGATGAAAGAGCTGTCTGAACAGGCGGGTCTGACCGATGCGGTGGTGGTAAACACCTGTGCGGTGACGGCCGAGGCTGTCCGCAAGGCCCGTCAGGAAATCCGAAGACTACGGCGGGAAAATCCCGACGCGCGTCTGATCGTCACTGGCTGCGCGGCGCAAACCGAGCCCGAGACATTTACCAAGATGGACGAGGTCGATGCAGTTATCGGCAACACTGAAAAGATGCGGCCTCAAACCTGGACAGGCATGGCCGCAGATTTCATCGGCGAAACCGAGGCGGTTCAAGTTGATGACATCATGTCAGTCACAGAGACCGCTGGTCATCTGATCGACGGCTTTGGCACCCGATCCCGCGCTTATGTACAGGTTCAGAACGGCTGTGACCATCGCTGCACCTTCTGCATTATCCCTTATGGCCGTGGAAACTCGCGCAGCGTCCCGGCTGGTGTCGTGGTGGATCAGATCAAGCGGTTGGTCGACAAAGGGTATAACGAGGTCGTGCTGACCGGCGTTGACCTGACCTCTTGGGGCGCTGATTTGCCCACCGAACCCAAACTGGGTGATCTGGTCATGCGGATCCTGAAACTGGTGCCCGACCTTTCGCGCTTGCGGATCAGCTCGATCGACTCGATCGAGGTGGACGACAACCTGATGCATGCCATCGCGACCGAACCGCGGCTGATGCCTCACCTACACTTGTCCCTGCAACATGGCGATGACCTGATTCTCAAACGCATGAAGCGCCGCCATTTGCGCGATGACGCCATCCGATTCACTGAAGAGGCGCGCAAGCTGCGACCGGAAATGACATTCGGAGCCGATATTATTGCTGGCTTCCCAACCGAATCCGGTGCCCATTTTGAAAACTCGCTGAAGCTTATCACCGAATGCGATCTGACCTGGCTGCACGTCTTTCCCTACTCCAAACGTGAGGGCACACCTGCGGCGCGCATTCCCCAGCAGGTCAATGGCAACGTGATCAAAGACCGTGCTGCTCGTTTGCGCGCTGCGGGGGGGGCACAGGTTACCAAGCATCTGCAGGCCCAAATCGGCAAGACCCATCACATCTTGATGGAAAACCCCCATATGGGCCGAACCGAGCAGTTCTCAGAAGTCACATTTGACGCGCCGCAAACCGAGGGGCAGGTCGTGACAGCTAGGATCTCAGGAACTAACGCGACACAGCTAAAGGCCTGAACGAAAGCCGCCCCTTCATCTGGTCCAAAAGTATCCCGGGGGTGAATTGGCCGCAGGCCAAGAGGGGGCTGACCCCTCAGCCCAACCACAAAAAAACCCCCGCCACCATTAGGTGCGGGGGTCTTAGAATTAAGATCTCGGAAAGACCTTAGTGTTTGCGGCCTTTGACCGGCGCCCACAGACGCTTGTTGACAAGGTACAGCAGGACCGAGAGTACTGTCAGGAAGATTACGCCGACAAAACCCGCGTTTTTACGATCCATCAGCTTCGGCTCAGCCGCCCACATCAGGAAGGCCGACACGTCTTCTGACATGGCCTCAACCGTATTGGCATGACCGTCAGCGAAATCAAGCTGCTCATCCGACAACGGAGGCGCCATTGAGATCCAGCCACCGGGGAAGGCTTTGTTTTCGTACAGGATCGTGCCTGCCTCTTCCTTTTCCTCACCGGTATAGCCGTCCAGCAAAGACGCGATGTATTCCGCACCGCCCATGCCTTTGACCAGCTGGTTGATCCCAGTCCCTTTCGGCCCGTGGAAGCCAGCGCGGGCTTTGGCCATCAGGCTAAGGTCCGGCGCGCCAACACCGTCATTCACCGGGAAGTGGTCGGTCGGAATAGCTGGACGGAAGTCGTCCAGCTCGGGGTCGAACACTTCGAAGTTGTCGGCCGCGTAGGTGATGACCTGCTCTTCCGAGTAGCCCAGCGCCTCAAGGTCACGCAGAGGTACATATCTCAGACCGTGGCAAGCTGCGCAAACCTCGGTATAGATCTGCAGGCCACGCTGAAGCTGGTTCTGATCCCAGGTCCCAAAGGGGCCTTCGAACGAGAAGTGGAAGTCCTCGATATGCTGCTCACCGCCACCTGCCGCAAAGGTCGAGGCAGGTGCAAACGCCAGAGCAAACGCGGCACCGAATGCAAGTTTCTTGAACATGGTTTTCAGTCCCTCTTACTCGGCTGGCGTGGCGTCAGCGTCAGCCTTGCCATAATGCGCGTTGAAGTCTTCTTCGATGGTTTCCGGCGGAACCTCGGGTTTCTCGATCACACCCAGAAGCGGCAGGATCACAAAGAAATAGCCGAACCAGTAGGCCGACGCGATCAGTGACCACGTTGCATAGGGCTCTTCCGCGGGCATCGCGCCCAGCCACATCAGGGCAAAGAAATCGACGATCAGCAGGTAGAACCACCATTTGAACATCGGACGGTACTTGCCCGAACGCACGCTGGATGTGTCCAGCCAGGGTGCCAGCGCCATGGCCAGGATCGCACCGAACATCGCCAGAACACCAAAGAACTTGGCGTCGACGATACCACCGGTGACAAAGCTTGCGATCTGCACGACCCAGACTTCGCCGGTGAAGGCCCGCAGGATCGCGTAGAACGGCAGGAAGTACCATTCGGGAACGATATGCGCAGGCGTGACCAGCGGGTTGGCTTCGATATAGTTATCCGGGTGGCCCAGATAGTTCGGCATATAGCCAACGATCGCCCAGAACACGACCAGAATGACGGCCAGCGCAAACAGGTCCTTGATCACGAAGTAGGGCCAGAAGGGCAGCGTATCTTTTTCAGCATCCGCCTTTGAACCACGACGCACCTCAACACCCGTTGGGTTGTTGTTGCCCGTGGTGTGGAAGGCCCAGATGTGCACGACCACCAGCGCCGCGATGATGAACGGCAGCAGGTAGTGCAGTGAGAAGAAACGGTTCAGCGTGGCATTATCCACGGCGGGTCCGCCCAGCAACCATGTCTGGATCGCTTCACCCACAAACGGGATAGCGCCAAACAGACCGGTGATCACGGTCGCCCCCCAGAAGGACATCTGACCCCAGGGCAGAACATAGCCCATGAATGCGGTGCCCATCATCATCAGATAGATGAGCATCCCGATGATCCACGTGATTTCACGCGGGGCTTTGTAGGAGCCGTAGAAGAGACCACGGAAGATATGGATATAAACCGCCACAAAGAACAGCGACGCGCCATTCATGTGCAGATAGCGGATCATGTAACCGCCATTCACGTTGCGCATGATGTGTTCGATGCTGGCAAAGGCCATATCAACATGCGGGGTATAGTGCATCACCAGCACGATACCGGTGACGATTTGCAACGCCAGACAGAACGTCAGGACGATGCCCCAGATCCACATCCAATTCAGGTTCTTGGGGGTCGGGATCATAAGGGTGTCATACAGCAGGCCAACGATGGGCAGGCGGCTGTGCAGCCATTTCTCGCCGTTTGTCTTCGGCTCGTAATGATCGTGGGGAATTCCGGACATCTGGGTCTCCCTTAGCCGAGTTTGATGGTGGAGGCGTCCACCCATTCTACGGGCGGAATTGGCAGGTTTTCAGGCGCTGGGCCTTTGCGGATACGGCCGGCCAGGTCGTAGTGCGAGCCGTGGCAGGGGCAGAACCAACCGCCAAAATCACCGGCATCACCCAGAGGCACACAGCCCAAGTGGGTACAAACACCCATCTGAACGATCCAGGCGCCGGGCGCTTCGCCTTCGGGCGAGGGCATGACGCGGTTGGCATCGGTTGCCGGTGCATCAGCGTTCAGGTTCGCGTTACGCGCCAGCGGATCGGGCAGAGCGGCTAGCCCTTCTTCGTCCTGCTGCGCTGCTTCCTGAATTTCGACGCCGGTGCGGTGACGGATAAAGACGGGCTTACCCAACCATTTCACGGTCAGCTGCGTACCCGGCTCGACCCCGCTCACATCCTGACGGATCGATGACATCGCCTGCACGTCCGCCGAGGGGTTCATCTGATTCACCAAGGGCCAGACGACGGCCCCTGTTGCTACGACACCTGCGCCGCCAGCGACGTAGTAGAGGAAATCTCTGCGGGTGCCTTCGTGGTCTTCTGCGTGGGACACGAGGTTATCTCCGATTTTCTGGCGCCCGCGAACGGGCAAATAGCTCGCGCACCGCACGAATGCGGCGTCTTAACCGCGCTATCTATCGGGGAGAATAGAGTTCGTCTAGCGCTCTTAAATGCGCAATACGCCGCATCTGGGCATTATGTCACGCCGCAACGGGTTTTTTTTGATGTCTCGCAGCCACATCTTTTGTCGCCGCGGCGAATTGAACGGTGCTGATTCGACCCGTGTTGCGACTCCGACGCGGGGCCTTTTGAGCCGACTTGAAGGTATTCAGGCGACTTACGACCTTTCCGGCCGACCTTCCGATTTTCTCGAAGCATCTTGCTACCTTAGGAAGAAAGTACCGTCTTAAATCATTATTTTTAAATAGATATTTTTGTTAAGCGGATTCTTCTTGCACTTTTTGCGCGATCGCAAGTAAGTCCGCTGCGCGCGAAATCCTATCAGGAGAAACCTAATGTCAAAGGTCAATTTGATCGCAATTTCGTTCATGTCAGCCCTTTCCACCCAAGCCATAGCATCTGGTGATCCGGCTAAAGGTGAAAAGCTCTACAACCGATGTTCGTCCTGCCATGCCATCATCAAGGACGGCGAGGTTCTGGTGAAAGGCGGAATAACCGGACCGAATCTCTATGGTGTCGTCGGCCGCGTTGCCGGATCCGAGGTTGACTATCGCTATGGAAGCGACCGGCTGCCGATTGGTATGTTCACCGATGACATGATCCGCGCCGGCGAAGCAGGGCTCGTCTGGACCGAGGCAAACATCGCCGACTATTCCGAAGACCCGATCGAATTCATCAAAACCTATCTGGATGACGAAACAGCCCGCCCCAACATGAGCGTCAAGTTGAAAAAGGGTGCCGAAGACATCGCCGCCTTTCTTGCCACGTTCAACTCCCAGTAGGACGGTTTCCCGCACCGACGTTGGTCACGTCTTGCGCATCAACGTGGCCAGCTGTTCGTTTTCGCCCCCAAAACCGTGCGCGTACATCTGATCAGCCGCCCGAAGACGCACTTCGTCCGTTTTGTTCTGGTTCAGCTTCCATGTCCCCTGAATGTCATCGACCCGCATCCGGCACGGGACGATCATGCGCATCATTCTGGCCAAGGCTTCGTCGGACATCTTTCCAGTGGTCCATGGGGGTTTGGGCAGCAGTCGCTCTTCGTAGAAGGCCGACTGCCGATCCAGCAGATCCAGCAACGCGTCGTGCGGCAACTGCTCAAGCTGGCCGGTCAAATGCACCGCCACATAGTTCCAGGTCGGAACCTGATCCGCGATCTCATACCAATCTGGCGAAACGTACCCATCCGGACCCGACACCGCGATCCGTACAGTTTGTGGCCGTTTCAGCATCCTCACGATAGGATTCGAGCGCACCAGATGTAGGTCGGCCTGCAATCCATCCTCGGTCAGCAGAAACGGAACGTGACTCAGGGCCGGTGCGTCCTCGGTCGACAAAGCCAGAACGCCAAAGGCGCGATCCCGTGCGAACGCAATATGACGAGCGCGCTCTTCGGCGCGGAAGGCGGGGTTGGGGTGCATGGCTGTTCTCCTGACAAAATCTCTTGCAGAACCGGTGGCACCTTGGCAAGGTTCTCTCTGTTCTCAGGGCGGGGCGAAATTCCCCACCGGCGGTATGCGGACTGTGATCCGTAAGCCCGCGAGCGGCCCCGGTATTAGGGGTGACAAGCAGATCTGGTGAGATGCCAGAGCCGACGGTTACAGTCCGGATGAAAGAGAACGCGCAGAGCGCCGGTGATGTGGCGTGTCTGCTCGTGATCGCCTTGGGTGACGTGTCATGCCATGCAGGCAGCGAAAAGTGGAAACCGGTTTTCGCGACCCCAGCAGGCCACCAAACCGCGAAAGGAGATCATGATGACACACACCCGCTATGCTTTTATTAAAGCCAACTGGCATTCCGATATCGTTGACCGCGCGCTTGACGGATTTCAGGAGCTCATACCAGCCGAACAGGTCGATGTATTCGACGTCCCCGGCGCGTTCGAGATGCCCCTGCTGGCCCGCGATCTGGCCCAGACCGGGCGTTACGGCGCCGTCGTCTGCGCCGCCTTCGTTGTGGATGGCGGCATCTACCGGCACGATTTTGTGGCCAAGGCAGTGGTCGATGGGCTGATGCGTGCAGGGCTCGACACGGGTATTCCTGTTCTGTCGGTCGCGTTGACCCCGCACCAATATCAGGAAACGGCCCACCACAACGCGATCTATCGTGCGCATTTCATCCAAAAGGGACGCGAAGCGGCCCAAGCCGCGCTGAAGATCACAGAGACACGCATCTCGCTGTCGCAAGCCGCCTGATCTTCATATTTTAAAAATAATCCATCGCGCCGCCCACCGGGCGGCGCTACATCGCAAGTCAAACGCAAATCCGCTTGAGGACAAGGTCTCTCCCCGCTAATCACGACGCTCAAAGGAGCATGCCTTATGTCGATGAACAGTTTTGGCCATCTATTCCGCGTCACCACCTGGGGCGAAAGCCACGGACCGGCGTTGGGCGCCACTGTCGATGGCTGCCCTCCGGGTGTGAAAATCGACGAAGCCATGATCCAGCACTGGTTGGACAAGCGTAAACCGGGGCAGAACAAATTCACGACGCAGCGCCGCGAGGCCGACGCCGTGAAAATCATGTCCGGCGTGTTTGAAGGCCAAACAACCGGCACGCCCGTGCAGCTAATGATCAAAAACACCGATCAACGCTCGAAGGACTATGGTGACATCATGGACAAGTTCCGTCCGGGTCATGCAGATATCACCTACTGGCAGAAATACGGTATCCGTGATTATCGCGGTGGCGGGCGCAGCTCAGCCCGGGAAACCGCGTCGCGCGTTGCCGCCGGAGGGCTGGCGCGAGAGGCGATCAAGCAGATCGCTCCGAATGTTCAGATCACCGGGTACATGAGCCAGATCGGACCGCACAGGATCGACCGCGAAAACTTCGACTGGTCTCAGATCGAACAGAATCCATTCTGGACCCCGGACGCCAAGGCCGCCGAGGATTGGGCCACGTATCTGGATGGCCTGCGTAAGTCAGGCAATTCCGTTGGTGCCATAGTCGAGGTGGTCGCCCGAGGTGTTCCCGCCGGCATTGGTGCGCCAGTTTATGCCAAGTTAGACACTGATTTGGCCGCTGCGATGATGTCGATCAACGCCGTCAAAGGCGTTGAAATCGGTGAAGGTATGGCCGCAGCCGAGCTTACGGGTGAGGCCAACGCAGACGAGATCTTCATGGGTCAAAACGGGCCTCAATACAGCTCAAACCACTCTGGTGGCATACTGGGTGGAATTTCCACGGGGCAGGATGTTGTTGTGCGCTTTGCGGTGAAACCGACCTCATCCATCCTTACCACGCGCAAGACCATCACCAAATCCGGAGAAGAGACCGAGATCATCACCAAGGGCCGTCATGATCCTTGCGTCGGTATTCGCGCGGTTCCGGTGGGCGAGGCGATGATGGCCTGCGTCATCCTGGACCACCTGCTGCTGCACCGTGGTCAGATCGGCGAGAATCGTGGGCATATTGGCTGATCTGCGCACCCGGCTGCGTGCGGTTATCATGCAGCGGATGCAGACCGATCCTGCCCATGATCTTGCACATCTGGATCGGGTCTGGGTCAATGCTCAGTCGATCGCCGACGATCATGCGGACATGGTAGTATTGCTGGCCGCCAGCTATCTGCATGATCTGGTAAACCTGCCCAAGGACCACCCTGACCGCCATTTGGCATCCCGCAAATCTGCAGAGGAATCAGAGCCTATTCTGGCTGAATTGGGCTTTCGGACTGCAGATATTCAGGTCGTGCAACACGCGATCGAAGCCCACAGTTTCTCGGCCAAAATGCAACCGGAAACCCCCACGGCCCGTATTCTGCGAGATGCAGACCGGCTGGATGCGCTGGGTGCGATAGGGATGGCTCGCACGTTTTTGGTGTCAGGCGCGCTGGGGCGGATGCTCTACGATCCAGCCGACCCGTTTGCCGAAAATCGCACGCTGGATGATCTTCAATTCTCTATCGATCACTGGAAGGTCAAACTGCTGAACCTGCAACAGGACATGCTGACTGAAGGCGGCAAACGGCTTGCGCAGCACAGAACCAGCTGGATGATCCGCTATCTGCAGGAACTGGCGGACGAGATCGGCAGCCCTTTGCCACAAACTTGGGTCGATCCCTGATCCGACCCGTTGATCTTTCCAATTCAAAGGCGCAGGGTCCCGCCAATGGCAAAATCCTTAACATCGCATCGACCGGTCCTGGCCGTGACGCTGAAACTCAGCGCCCTGTTTCTGTTCACGTCGATGTCGGCTTTGGTCAAGGTGTTGTCCGAGGATTTCCCGCCCGGTGAGCTGGTGTTCTTCCGGTCCTTGTTCGCCATTCCAATCATCATCATCTGGCTGATTGCTCGCGGAGAGTTGGGGCAAGGCTTTGTCGTCAAGAAACCGATGGGCCATTTCTGGCGCGGGGTCTTAGGAACAACCGCCATGGGCCTGACCTTTACCGGGCTCAGCCTGCTGCCGCTGCCCGAGGTCACCGCAATTGGGTATGCCACCCCCATCTTCACCCTGATTCTGGCGGCGGTGATGTTGGGCGAACGTATCCGCATGATCCGTATCGGGGCCGTCGCCCTGGGCCTGTTTGGCGTTCTGATCATGGTCTGGCCGCGCCTTGGCAGCACAGAAATGGAAACAGCTGCCACGATTGGTGCGCTCTGTGTTTTGGCGGCGACGATTGCCCGGTCGTTTGTGCAAATCCATATTCGGCAACTGGTACAGGTGGATCATCCGGCCGCCATTGTTTTCTATTTTTGCGTCACTGGAACGCTGCTGTCGGGGCTGACGGCTTTTTGGGGCTGGACCATGCCCACATGGGAGCAGGCGACGATCTTGATCGCGGTCGGATTGACCGGCGGTGTTGCCCAGATCCTCGTGACCTCGTCTTATCGGTTTGGACAGGCGTCTATGCTGGCACCCTACGACTACACCACCATGCTATTTGCCATTGTTATCGGCTATATTTGGTTCGACGAACTGCCGACAATTGCCATCCTGATCGGGGCTGCACTGGTGATTACGGGCAACGTGGTGGTGATTTGGCGCGAACACCAGCTGGGGCTGGAACGCGGCAAGGCGCGATCCGTCACAGACCCCAAAGCGTGACTTTACCTTTTGCGAACTTCCCCTAGGTTGGGCGCAACAGTCAAAGAGGGTGCCCCATGAGCGACGCGCAGGATCACAAGGATAAGATGCAAAAGGTGCAGGCCAAGCACCGCAAAAAAGTGTCCGAGGCCGTCGACCCGGGACGTGGTCTGATTCTGATCAATACCGGTAAAGGCAAAGGCAAATCCTCGGCCGCGTTTGGCGTTGTGATCCGTGCATTGGGCTGGGGTCAGAAGGTCGCTGTTGTGCAGTTCATCAAAGGCAAATGGAAAACCGGCGAGCGGCGCTTTTTCCAAGAGCGTGATCTGGTGACCTGGCACACAATGGGCGAAGGCTTTACTTGGGACACGCAGGATCGCGAGCGTGACATCGCGGCCGCCAATGCGGCCTTCGACAAGGCCTGTAATCTGATGGCAAGCGGCGAATATGATCTGATTGTCTTGGACGAGATCAACATAGCGTTGCGCTATGAATACTTGTCGGTTGAGCAAGTGATGGAAGGTCTAAATGCGCGATCCGACCGCACGAGTGTCTTCCTGACGGGACGTGACGCGCCAAAAGAGCTTCGGGATTATGCCGATCTGGTGACAGAAATGACCGAAGAAAAGCACCCTTTCAAATCCGGGATCAAGGCCCAGCGCGGCGTGGATTACTAAAGGGTCAATAGATCGACGCAGATGCCTCGTCGACGTCGATCACCCGTCTTTGGTGCTTGATTCCGCCAGCACTGTTTCAAAGATATACCGCACCGATCCGCGCCGACTAGCAGCACTTTCAGGCAGTGTCGCGTTCGCCGTGGGCTCCTCGATCGCAAGCGCGCGCTTCTTCTGCTCGGCATAAGCCGCGAAATCGTCGTCGCAACACGAACATCCACACGACGTGGCCGCATCGTGCCGGGAAATGATTTCGTCAAGCGGATCGCCCATTTCTGACCCTTTCGCCCCTGCGGCAGCCCAATCTTCAATTCGTTTCCGAGGCGGCGGCGTGCTCTCACCATATCCTGCGCTAAGCGCGCAAACCGCCTCGAAACTCAATGCCAAATGCTAGATCATCCAGCGTTGATATATAACTGATTATTTTTGTCGGGATTTTCAAGCCTAAAAATGCGACCAAAGAGCAACTTGAGCGCTGATTGGTTTGGGCGGATTGCTGGTCAGACTGTAACGCCAAAAAGCAAAGTGCATTGAGATTATCGAACCAAAGTGAGCCGCCGGTTAAGAAACGGCGGCTCAAATTCTAATAATCCAACTGTGGTCTTAGCTGCGAACGAGCTTTTCGTAGTCGCCGGCGATTTCGCGAGTCAACTCGCCCACTTCAAAGGTGTAGTCGCCGATTTGTCCAACTGGCGTAACTTCGGCCGCGGTACCGGTCAGCCAGCATTGTTCGAAACCAGCCATTTCCTCGGGCATGATGTGACGCTCGATCACGTTGATGCCTTTGTCTTTCAGCATCTGGATCACGGTCTGGCGGGTGATGCCATTTAGGAAGCAATCGGCCAGCGGGGTATGCACCTCACCATCTTTCACGAAGAACACATTGGCGCCGGTCGCTTCGGCCACGTATCCGCGGTAGTCCATGAACAAAGCGTCCGAACACCCTTTGGCCTCGGCCTTATGTTTCGAGATTGTGCAGATCATATACAGCCCTGCCGCCTTGGCATGCACCGGGATCGTTTCCGGGCTGGGCCGCTTCCATTCTGCAATATCCAGTTTGGCGCCCTGCATCTTGGCATCACCGTAATATGCTCCCCATGGCCAAACCGCGACCGCCATGCGGACCGGGTTCTTGGCCGAAGCCACGCCCATATCTTCACCCGACCCGCGCCACACAAGCGCGCGCACATAAGCGTCTTGCAGCCCGCTGGCTTCCAAAGCTTCTTCCTTTGCAGCCTCGATCTGATCAATCGTATAGGGCATTGGCATATCCAAAGCCTCAGCCGATGCGATCAACCGTTCCGAATGCGCGCGGCTCTTGAAGATCTTGCCGTTATAGGCGCGCTCGCCTTCGAACACGGAAGACGCGTAATGCATCGCGTGGGACAGGAGATGCACGTTGGCGTCCCGCCAGGGCACCAGTTCGCCATCCATCCAGATGACACCGTCACGATCGTCATACCCCGCCATGCGAAACCTCCTGAACCGGGTTGAATTTCCGATTATTGCGCTATTTAGGTCCGAAATGGTCATAAAGTTACGCAAAAACTGCGATTCGATACCTGTGCGCTCTTGGAATGTCAATAACGCTGACATAAAGTCAAACCCGTGTAACGAATGAGGCATGATATGTCCGACATCCGCCCAGCCCCTTTGTTTGGTGGCGAAAGCTTGTTGTTTTTGACAGATGAGCAATTGCGACAAGGGATCGAGGCGATGTTCTTTGCCTACCGAGGATTTACCGCAGATCCAGACCGCATCCTGGCCGAACTGGCCTATGGTCGCGCGCACCATCGGGCGATCCATTTTATCAACCGCGCACCCGGTACAACGGTCAACAATCTTTTGGCCATTCTGGGCGTCACAAAACAGTCGCTGAACAGAGTTCTCAGAACGTTGATCGAAGACGGCCTTGTCGAAAGCCGTGTTGGAACCGTCGACAAGCGCGAACGCCATTTGTTTCTGACCGAAAACGGACGGGCATTGGAAGCACAGCTATCGGACGCGCAGCGCGCGCGCATGCGTGCGGCCTACAAAGACGCAGGCCCCGAAGCGGTTGCCGGATTCCGCAAAGTGCTTGAAGCAATGATGGATGCTGATATGCGTCATGCCTACACGAAACTTCGGGACACAACCTCATGAGCAACATGGACGCCCACCTGCTGATAGTGGATGATGATGAGCGCATCCGCGATCTGCTCAAGAAGTTCTTGATGCGAAATGAGTTTCTGGTCACGGCGGCACGGGATGCGGCACATGCGCGTCGGGTCTTGTCGGGGTTGGATTTTGATCTGATCGTTATGGACGTGATGATGCCCGGCGAAGACGGTGTCAGCCTGACCCGCGCGCTACGCGAAACAAGCACAACGCCGATCCTGTTGTTGACGGCACGTGGCGAGACCGAGCATCGGATCGCCGGCCTTGAAGCGGGAGCAGATGACTATCTGGCCAAACCCTTCGAGCCAAAAGAGCTGTTGTTGCGTATCAATGCGATCCTGCGGCGGATGCCTGAAACACCCGCGCAGGATGCAACAACAAAGATCCTAACCCTCGGCCCGATCCGGTATGACATCGAACGTGGTGAGATGTGGCAAGGCGAGGACCCGGTGCGCCTGACCGCCACCGAAAGCCAGTTGATGAAGATCTTCTCGGCACAGCCCGGAGAACCGATTAGCCGGGCAAAGCTGGTCGAAGATCTTGGGCGCGACAAGGGGCAGGCGCAGGAACGCGCCGTGGATGTTCAGATCACACGCTTGCGCCGTAAGATCGAACAGGACCCGAAACAGCCGCGTTACCTGCAAACGGTGCGGGGTGCCGGTTACATGTTGGCGCCAGATTAACAGTGCCGCTGCGCGGCGTTTTCAGGCCTTCGGCGAGGATATTTTTGGCCAGATGAACAAGGGATTCCGATGAAAACAGCCCTTTTGACCCACGCGGATTGCCTTGGGCATGTGACACCAACAGGACATCCCGAACGGGTCGCCCGGTTGGAGCATATTTTGCACGCATTGGAACCTTTGGAGCTGAACAGGGTCACGGCACCGCTGGCCGCAGATGATGATTTGATGCGCGTCCACCCCGAAAGTCACATTCGGGACATACGAGGCAACCGGCCAAACGACGGATTCGCCCAGATTGATGGTGATACGTTCATGTCTCCCGGGTCGGTCGATGCGGCCTATCGTGCGGCTGGGGCAGCAGTGCGCGCGGTGGATATGGTGCTGGGCGGCGAGGCGCCAAATGCGTTCTGTGCAATCCGTCCGCCGGGGCATCACGCAGAAAAAGAAACCGCGATGGGGTTTTGCCTGTTTGGCAATGCGGCGCTGGCCGCCAAACACGCCTTGGATCATCATGGGGTAAAGCGAGTCGCCGTGGTCGACTTCGATGTGCATCACGGCAATGGCACACAGGATCTGCTGTGGGACGAACGGCGCGCACTGGTGATCACCAGCCAGCAAATGCCACTGTGGCCCGGATCAGGGCGGCCGGATGAATCCGGTGCGTATGACACGGTGCTGAACATCCCGCTGGCCCCCGGCACCGGTGGGGCCGAGATGCGGGCCGCCTATGAAACACAGGCCTTTCCGCGTCTGCGAGCGTTCAAGCCGGAACTGATCATCATCTCGGCCGGGTTTGACGCGCATCAGGACGATCCGCTGGCCAATCTGAATTGGTCGACCGGCGATTTCGCCTGGATCACAGCTGAGCTCTGCAAGATTGCCGGTGAGGTTTGTGAGGGCCGTATCGTCTCGACTCTGGAAGGCGGGTATGATCTGAACGCGCTGGCCGATGCAACGCGCGCCCATGTGGAAGAACTGATGAAGGCAGCCCGATGACCGATACCCCCGTTGAGCAGATGACATTTGAACAGGCGATGAAAGAGCTTGAGGCCGTTGTTGGCCAGCTGGAGCGCGGTGACGTGGCGCTGGATCAGTCTATCGCGCTGTATGAACGTGGTGCGGCACTAAAGAAACGCTGCGAGGATGAGTTGAAGCGCGCCGAAGAAAAGGTCGCGGCGATCACTCTGGATGCCAATGGTCAGCCGACCGGGACGACACCTGTCGAAGGCCAGTAAATGTTTCGCGAAAGACTGGCGCAGGATGCGGCGCGCATTCAGGGACAGTTCGATCTGGTTCTGCGCGATCTGGATGATCTGAATGTGACCCGGGCGATGGGGTATGCCACTCAGGGCGGTAAGCGGCTGCGCGGGTTTCTTGTACTGGAAAGCGCCCGGTTGCATGCCATCGATAAGGCGCGCGCGATCTGGCCAGCCACAGGCATCGAGGCGCTACACGCCTATTCGCTGGTTCACGATGATCTGCCTTGTATGGATGATGACGACCTGCGGCGCGGACGCCCGACCGTGCATATGAAATGGGACGAAGGCACCGCTCTGCTGGCCGGGGATGCGCTGCAGGCATTGGCGTTTGAACTGTGTACCCGGACCGAGGTCGGAACCGCTGAAATTCGTGCTGACTTGGCTTTGACTTTGGCCACAGCCAGTGGCGCTCAGGGGATGGTACTGGGTCAGGCATTGGATGTTGCAGCCGAGACCACCCTGGACCCCTTGAATCTTTCCGATATCACCCGCCTGCAATCGGGCAAAACCGGTGCGCTGATCGAGTGGTCTGCCTGCGCCGGAGCGCGCTTGGCAGAGGCCGATCCCGAACCCTTGCGCCAATATGCCCAAGCCCTTGGCCTTGCTTTTCAAATTGCCGATGACATCTTGGATATCGAGGGTGACTCCGAAAAGGCGGGCAAGCGCCTGCAAAAAGATGCCGCGGCAGGGAAGGCAACATTTGTTTCTCTGTTGGGACTGGACGCCGCCAAGACCCGTGCCACTGATCTGGTGGATCAAGCGTGCGCGGCGCTTGATGGATATGGCCCTAAGGCTGAAACCTTGAAGGACGCCGCCCGCTTCGTTATTGCCCGGGACAGCTAAGCCAGGAACGTGCCAAATGTCTGAACGCCCGAATACGCCTTTGCTGGATCTTGTGAACCGCCCGGCGGATCTCAAGCAGTTCTCGGACGCTCAATTGCATCAGGTGGCACAGGAATTGCGGACCGAGACTATTTCGGCGGTGTCCGTCACAGGCGGGCATTTAGGTGCAGGCTTGGGTGTGGTCGAGCTGACGACAGCCCTGCACGCCGTGTTTGACACGCCACGCGACAAGATCATCTGGGATGTTGGACACCAATGTTACCCGCACAAGATCCTAACCGAACGGCGCGACCGTATCCGTACGTTGCGCATGAAGGATGGCCTCAGCGGCTTTACCAGACGCAGCGAGAGCCCGTATGACCCGTTCGGGGCGGCCCACAGCTCGACCTCGATCAGTGCAGCCTTGGGGTTTGCAGTTGCGCGCGATCTGGGAGGCGTCACCCCAGAAGGGTTGGGCGATGCGATTGCCGTCATCGGGGATGGATCGATGTCTGCGGGGATGGCGTTTGAAGCGATGAACAACGCAGGCCACCTGAAGAAGCGCCTGATCGTTATCCTGAACGACAATGAGATGAGCATTGCACCGCCGGTTGGAGCACTGTCCAATTACCTGTCGCGGATCTATGCGGAAGAACCCTTTCACGATCTAAAAGCCGCCGCCAAAGGCGCGGTGTCCCTATTGCCCGAACCTTTCCGCGAGGGCGCAAAGCGCGCCAAGGAAATGCTGAAAGGCATGGCTGTTGGCGGCACATTGTTCGAGGAGCTGGGCTTTTCCTATCTCGGCCCCATCGACGGGCATGACCTGGCCCAGTTGCTGCCGGTTCTGCGCACGGTCAAGGCGCGGGCAACTGGCCCGATCCTAATCCATGTGCTGACAAAAAAGGGCAAAGGCTATGCTCCGGCCGAACAGGCCCGCGACAAAGGGCATGCGACGGCTAAGTTCGACGTGGTCACAGGCGAGCAGAAGAAAACACCCTCCAATGCGCCGTCTTATACGTCGGTCTTCGGCAAGTCTCTGGTTGATGAAGCATCCCGTGACGACAAGATCGTGGCCGTTACCGCGGCGATGCCAGATGGCACCGGGTTGAACCTGTTTGCCGAACGCTATCCGTCGCGCTGTTTCGATGTGGCCATTGCTGAGCAGCATGGCGTGACCTTCTCGGCGGCGTTGGCCGCTGGGGGGATGAAGCCATTCTGTGCGATGTATTCCACCTTCCTGCAGCGTGGCTATGATCAGGTTGTGCATGACGTGGCGATCCAACGTCTGCCAGTGCGCTTTGCGATCGACCGTGCCGGGCTGGTGGGAGCCGACGGGGCGACCCATGCCGGATCTTTCGACGTTGCATACCTGTCCAACCTGCCCGGTATGGTCGTCATGGCAGCTGCGGATGAGGCTGAATTGATGCATATGGTGGCCACTGCGGCCGCACACAACGATGGCCCGATTGCCTTCCGCTATCCGCGCGGTGAGGGCGTTGGAGTCGATCTTCCGGAGCGTGGTGAGATTCTTGAAATCGGCAAAGGCCGATTGATCCAGAAGGGCGCGCGCGTGGCCTTGTTGTCCTTTGGCACCCGATTGGCCGAGGTTCAGAAGGCCGCCGAGGCATTATCGGCCAAGGGCATCACCCCTACCATCGCCGATGCCCGATTTGCCAAACCCCTCGATCGCGATCTGATCCTGGATCTGGCCGCCGATCACGAAGCTCTGATCACCATCGAAGAAGGCGCGATCGGTGGTTTCGGCAGTCATGTCGCACAACTGCTGGCCGATGAAGGCATATTTGATCACGGGTTAAAGTATCGCTCAATGGTTTTACCGGATGTTTTCATCGACCACGCAAACCCCGCAGATATGTATACGGCAGCGGGCATGAATGCCGAACATATCGAAGCCAAGGTGCTGGACGTTCTCGGGGTCGCGTCGATTGGAGAAAAGCGCGCTTAGTTATCGACCGACATGCCCCACGTCACGCAGCAAGTGAATTTGGCATCCGCGCAATCCGACGCGCCTGACGATCAATTCAGCCAATTGGACGTCCATCTGATCTGACTGCGCTGAGATATCAGCACGTTTGCCATATCCTCTTATATCCGGAAAGTCGCCGACGCGTCGAATTCATGTTACCCTTCTTGTCGTGGAGTGCCGAAACAAGAAGGGGACGACGTGACTAAACGTCGAGTTAGACTGGGTTATTTCGCAATTGCGTTGCTACCAGTTTGTGTTTTTGCGCTGCATGAGATCATCCAAAAGCACATGATTGCGACCGAATTGGACGTCCCCGTCAGCATTCTTGTCGACGAGCGTACTTGGCTTGAGGCGGTTGGGCGGTTCCGGTTTCTTGCGGCCGCTTGGTTTTTTGCAGCCCTCACCTTGTTGCCTGTGGCTGTGTTGGCCCGCAACTTGATCCGCCCAATGGAACGCAGAACCAGAATAACCGCTATCACTATTGTTCTGACCATCCTTGTTCTGGCCATCGTGCCCACTGTCCAACAACATATGGCGTCCAAGACCCCGCAAATCTATCACCAGGTTGGCAAGGCCGTATTTGAATCGGCCTTGTCTCAGGGCACTCTGCCCGGGTGTATCGACCCTGAGGATTCCTGGTTGCTGGGAAAATGCGGGGACATGCCGGTGTTTACCTTGTTCAGGCGCATTTTGGACGTGATCAATGCACTCGCCGGGCTTGCCATTGGGTCATTGATCGTTGGTATGATCCTGTGCCTAGGATCCCGCGAAACCCGTAGCATCGAAGAAACGGCCGCAGAGCTGGCGAAGAACCTGCGTCAGATGCGGCAACAACTATATCTGTCCAGTCTCATCCTCACCTTTGGCATGTTTTTCGCTGCAAGCTGGATGTACTGGCCCTTGCCCGTGATCTCGGATTCTGAAAAAGCCGCCTACAATTCACTGGTGACCGCATCCGCACTTTTTACGGGAACCTATTTCTGCTTGTTGATGTTGAGCTATTTCCTTCCCGTGGCCGTCATACTTGATGGAAGGATTGCCAACCTTGCAATCGCCGCAAGCCGGGAAAGTGATGCAGAGGATGCCTTTGACATTGAAGAGTGGAGGTCTTCACACAAGCTCGCCGAGGGTACGGGCGACATCATACGTGCTGGCTTTGCACTGGCCGCGCCAATACTGGCAGCATTCGCCGGGGGAATATCCCCAATCACCGGGTAACTGCTGACCGATCCGTCGACTATGCATGCCCGACCAATGGCAAGATCACGGGACGCGCCCAGAACAACAGGTGGATCCGAAGGCAGACACAATACGCCCTAAATAACCGCGCCAACTGTCGGTTGTTGTTTTGGAATTACGTGGTGCCGCTGAAGGGACTCGAACCCCCGACCCCATCATTACGAATGACGTGCTCTACCAGCTGAGCTACAGCGGCGACCTTTGCTGTATCGGCGAAACTCGGCGATCCAACAAAGATGCGACGGATCGTTTAAACGGTCGGCTGAAACAGTGCAAGCCTCGATGTGGTGGTTGTTTGCCGGAGTTTGATCCAGTTTTGGTGTTTTTAGAAAATCTCTGAAATCGTTCCCTCGTGTAAGAGCCACGGCTTCAATAAGAACTTAAAAACTGTGATCTGCGTTGTCAGATCTGACTCGACACAAGCTAATTAATTCTATATTTCATGAAATATGATAGAAGAAATAACAAATCAGCTAGCCATCCTTGGCCACCCCCAGCGTATCAGCGTGTTTCGCATGTTAATGCGACGGTTTCCTGACACTGTTCCGGCAGGCGAGCTTTCATCGGAACTGGGTATCAAACCCAGCACCCTGTCGAATTATCTGAACGCGCTGCAACGGTCGGGGTTGGTGTCGCAGACGCGCTCAGGAACATCTCTGCTCTATTCTGTTGAAATGAAAAACGTGCAACGCATGCTCGACTTTCTGATCGTTGATTGCTGCCGTGGTCGCCCTGATCTTTGCATGCCCTTCACCCAAGGAGGTGACGCCATGACGGACCGAAAGTTTAATGTCCTGTTCATTTGCGTGGGCAATTCCGCCCGCTCAATCTTTGCCGAAACTCTGCTGCGCGAAATTGCAGGCGACAAGTTCAATGTGTTTTCTGCGGGAACACGGCCCAACTCCAAGCTGAACCCGTTTGCCCTTCATGTCCTGAAAGATAAAGGCCACGACACGTCAGTACTGCGCTCAAAGAATATCTCGGAATTCACCGGGTCGGACGCGCCGGAAATGGATTTCGTGTTTACCGTCTGCAATCAGGCGGCAAACGAGGAATACCCCCCATGGGAAGGTCAGCCGATCAGCGGGCATTGGGGCATGGTCGATCCGGTCAAAGCCACCGGCACCGATGCCGAGAAAAGCCTGGCGTTCCAGAACGCTTACGGGGCGCTGAAACGTCGGATTGAGGCGTTTACATCGCTGCCCGTCGAAAGCCTGGACCGCATAGCGCTGCAATCTGCCGTCGATGACATCGGCAGGACACCATCTGAGGAAATGACATGACGACATATGCTGTGAACGGGCTGGGCCGGATCGGAAAGCTCGCCCTGAAACCCTTGTTAGAGAAGGGTGCAAAGATTGCCTGGATCAACGATGCAGTAGGTGATCCGGAAATGCATGCCCACCTGCTGGAGTTCGACACCGTTCACGGACGTTGGGATGCCACATTCACGCATGACGAAAACAGTGTCACAATCAACGGAACCCGCCTGCCTTTTATCGGTGTCAAAGACCTGAACGCCCTGCCTCTGGACGGGGTCGACGTGGTGATCGACTGCACCGGCGTCTTCAAGACCGAGGCAAAACTAGCCCCGTACTTCGAAGCGGGCGTAAAGAAGGTTGTCGTCTCGGCGCCTGTCAAAGATGGTCCAACGGCCAATATCGTCTGCGGTGTCAATGAAGAAACCTATGATCCATCCGCGCACCGCATCGTGACGGCCGCCTCATGCACCACCAATTGCCTGGCCCCGGTGGTCAAGGTCATCCACGAAAACCTCGGCATCCGCCACGGGTCAATCACTACAATCCATGATGTGACCAATACGCAGACCATCGTGGACCGTCCGGCAAAAGACCTGCGCCGCGCGCGGTCTGCGCTGAACTCTTTGATCCCGACCACCACCGGGTCGGCCACGGCCATCACCCTGATCTACCCCGAGCTCACCGGGCGACTGAATGGCCACGCGGTGCGCGTTCCGCTACTGAACGCATCACTGACCGATTGCGTTTTCGAGGTCGAACGGGAGACCACGGCGGAAGAGGTCAACAGCTTCTTCAAGGTCGCGGCCGACGGCCCGTTGAAGGGAATTCTCGGCTACGAAACCCGCCCGCTGGTTTCGACCGATTACACCAATGATGAACGGTCTTCGATCATCGATGCTCCCTCGACCATGGTGGTGAACGGCACGCAGGTGAAGATCTACGCGTGGTACGACAATGAAATGGGCTATGCGCATCGTCTGGTCGATGTTGCCCTGATGGTTGGTGCCTCGCTGTGACCCAACGGCCCGAGGGGCTGTCGGCCTACATCGCAGTCACTGCGGCTTATTGGGCCTTTATGTTGACCGATGGAGCACTCAGAATGTTGGTGCTGTTGCACTTTCACACTCTGGGCTTCTCACCGGTTCAGCTGGCCTATCTATTCGTGCTCTACGAGATTGCGGGGATGGCCACCAACCTTGCGGCGGGGTGGATCGCGGCACGTTTTGGGCTGACCTCGACCCTGTATGCTGGGCTTGGCCTGCAGGTTTTAGCGCTGCTGACGCTGACGCAGCTTGATCCGGGCTGGACCGTCGGGGTTTCGGTTGCCTTTGTGATGATCGTGCAAGGGGCCAGCGGGGTCGCCAAGGATCTGGCCAAGATGTCCTCGAAATCCGCCGTGAAACTGCTGGCACCGACTGAGGGCGGCGGATTGTTCCGCTGGGTCGCTGTGCTGACCGGATCCAAAAACGCAGTCAAAGGCCTTGGGTTCCTGTTGGGCGCGGCACTGCTGGCGACTTTAGGATTCATCTGGGCCGTTCTGGTCATGGCGGTCGTGCTGGGTGCGATCCTGATCGCAGTTGCGATCCTGATGCCGTCTGGCCTGCCCAAGGGCCGCAAAGGCGCGAAATTCTCCGAGGTGTTTTCGAAATCTGCCAATGTAAACTGGCTGTCGGCGGCGCGCGTCTTTCTGTTCGGTGCGCGCGACGTTTGGTTTGTCGTTGGCATCCCGATCTATTTCTACGCCGTTCTGTCCGACGGAACGGAAGACGGTAATCGAGCAGCGTTCTTCATGATCGGCACGTTCATGGCCGTTTGGGTTATCCTCTACGGAGCGGTCCAGGCCAGCGCGCCAAAGATCCTGCGCGCCGCTGAGCGATCCGAAGACGACCTGATCCGTGCCGCGCGCAGTTGGGCCGCGCTGTTGTTTTGCGTACCCGCAGCCCTCATGGGTGCCGTATTGATGACCTCTGGTCCTGAACCTTGGCTAACGATCACACTGGTGATTGGCCTATTGGTTTTTGGCGCCATCTTTGCGGTCAATTCCTCGCTGCATTCCTACTTGATCCTGTCCTTTACGCGGGCCGAGCGGGTCACGATGGATGTCGGCTTCTATTACATGGCAAACGCATCCGGTCGGTTGCTGGGCACCGTGCTGTCCGGCCTGACTTACCAGATCGGAGGATTGCCGCTTGTGCTGGGCACGGCCGCTTTGATGGTTGCCATTGCGGCACTGACATCCGGAAAACTGCAGGTTCAATCATCCGAGGCCCGCTCATGAGTATCTTCGAACGCTACCTGACCACCTGGTCGCGCTTGCCATGACTTGGGGGACACGATCTGGGCGATGGTTTAAAGCCCGTCGCGACAATCCCAATTTATCTGGGGTTGCTGGGCGATTATCCCAAACGGATTGTGGCTTCCGTCATTTACGTAATAGCCGAAGCGAATTTCTTCAAAATTAACAGTCTCTTTCACGCCTGGGCCCTGGTAAATACGGCGCGTAAAGCGCCAGAGAGCTGGATAGTCCACCAGTCTTTTTCTGGTGCAGCGAAAATGCGTTGCGTACACGGTATCGAACCGTACCAGAGTAGCAAAAAGGCGAATATCAGCGGTCGTCAGATCATCTCCAAAGAGAAAGCGCTGATCCATCAATCGATCTTCAAGGCGATCCATTGTGTCGAACACTGTGTCGACCGCATCATCGTATTCGCCTTGTCGTTCGGCTTTGCCAGCGCGGTAGACCGCATTTGACAGGCCATCAAAGATCTGACTGGTCAGCTTATCAATCTCGCTAGCCAAGTTGTCTGGCCGCAGCTCGGGGCCCCGGCCAGCTTGATTAAACGCCAAGATTATGTCGGCCGAGGAATTGGACAGCACCAGCTGACGTTTGCTGTCCCATAGCATCGGCACTGTTGCGCGACCGGTGTATGTGGGATCGGTCAGGGAATAGAGCTGATGGGCGTGTTTGATATTGCCCAATCGCGTAATCGGCCCTTCTGGCAGCAGGCCATAGCCTTCGATACGTCGCCCGCCTGCCCATTGTATTGGCACATTGTCAGAAAGCTCGCTTAGCTGCCGCACAATCACCGTCGCATGAGACCATGGGCAACTTGCTGAGGCGATCAACACAAACCGATCTGGATCGTGCCGCAAAGCATGCAACACATCCGCATCAATGATCGTAGCCAGAACACTAGCTTCTCGGCGGTAGGTGCCGGACAGCATTGATCTGTCCGCGTTTTGGTCCCATCGGCCGTCGATCAACATACCCATGTTTTAGAATCCGCCTCGCGCTCTCGATATGTTTGCTTTTATCTAACCTTATTTCTGGAAAACAGAAATTGTTCGCGGATTGACTGCGAGCCTCATCAAATGGAACACCTGAAAGTAACGCCTATTCGATATTGCTTGACGCTGAGTAGCCCATTGCGCGCCACGCCGTAACACCGCCTGAAAGGCTACGTGCGTTGATGCCGTACATACGCAGTTCCTCCGCTGCCTTTTGACTGACCCAGAAACCATACATGCAATAAACCACGACTGGCTTATCTTTGGGCAAGTCGTTGGCCCACGCAGCAACATCAAAAGAGTCATGCCATTCGCTTCCCGGTATTCGGTTTCTGTATCGTTCGCAGTCGTCATCGTGCCGTACATCGAGAACCAGAACATCGTCGCCGCGGTCAAGACTGTCCTTCAGCTCGCTGATCGAAATCTGGTTGGGATCGGCTTTCTCATTCACCACCGCCCCACCCAGTGATCGGTGGAATCGTTCCGCCACGCGCACCCAATGAACACTTTGTAGGAACGCAGAGACATAACCCATCCGGTCCAACCCAAAATCACCGGAAAAGGCGTGCTCTCCCATGTCGAGCACAAGAAGAGGAACCGCATCGGATAGAAACTGCGCACTATCGATCGTTCTGACATTCATCAACCGACCAAATCGATCCGACCACGCCAGAATAGCCCAACCACCTTCTCCCAACGTCGCCATTGACGAGAATTCGACCCGCCAGGCTGCGACGCTGCCAAAAACTGCTTCAATAGCTTGTGTTAGAGCCGAATCCGATAGCTCTTCACCGCCTTCTTCGCCAAGGGATAAGAAATGTAGTTCGTGCAGAATGACCAAGTTGGCAACAGTAAGGTGCTCTGCGAGCAGAGCATCGTTGCGATCATCCCTCGCAATCTGCTTTTCGATCTCGTTCAAGCGGCGAACCGCGCCGCCATACACCTGCTCAAAATGCTGTTCGAGCATTTCGGGCGTAAAGCCGTCGATCTTATGAGCTTTGAACGGGATACCCCGAACGACATGTTGGCCGGGAACATAGGTTTTGAATTTCTGGTGCGTATTCATGCGCATCCTCCCTGCTGTTGCGGGTGTCGTGGATGCGAAACTTGGGCCTAGGCCTCACGGGGCGTTCGCGGCCCCATGAGGGTAATTTGAAATATGACAGCGGTGTCGTCAAGATACCGCCCACGGTGGCCGCCAATCGGTCGGCTGGCTCAATGTCGCAACAGCCTTGACCGCTGTCGGCCCCCAGCGAGGGAAACTTTTGGCCTTTGCTTTGACGTGTTTATCAGCCGAACCAATCGATCCTATCTCAGAGGCTATGACGGATTACACCAGCAGATGCTGGCCGCTGACAGACTAGCGGCGTGACCAACACCCCTATTAGTCGCGCACTTCAGGACGCAGACTGCTCTGAAACGATTTCCCCGAACCGCGTGAAGAATTTCCCAGATAGTTTCTTGGCAGTCCCTGCAATCAACCGGCTGCCCAGCTGCGCTATCTTGCCTCCGATACTTACGTTCGCAGTGTAAGCCAGTAATGTCTCGGCACCATCTTCCGTCAACGTGACTTCGGCCCCACCCTTGGCAAAGCCGGCAGCACCACCTTTACCTTCTCCGCTCAGGGAAAACCCATCCGGTGCGTTCGACGTGTCCAGCGTCACCTCCCCTGCAAACCGCGCTTTGACCGGGCCAATTTTCAAAACCACCTTAGCCTCGAGGTCTTCAGGCGAGTTTTGGATCAGCTCTTCACAACCCGGAATGCACTCACGCAGGATGTCAGGGTCATTCAGCGCCCGGTAAACCACGTCGCGCGGTGCCGAGATGCGGATTTCGTCACTCAATTCCATCAAAGTCTATCCTTTGTTCAGCAACATCTCGGGAAAACAAGAAGTGCGGTTTCCGCCGCTTTTTCGGCAGTTGTTTCAGGTTGTACAGGCCAGAACGCCCTTAGGCGCCTATGCAAGCTTCTCATCATGGGACCGCTCCGTGGATTTGTCACTGTTCCGCCACATCACGATCTCGGCGAGGATCGACAAAGCGATCTCGTTCGGGTCAATCGCGTGAATATCCAGACCTGCTGGAGATTTGAGCCGCGCAACCTGCAGCGGATCCATTCCCTGCGCGATCAATTTTGCGGTCAGAGTATCAGCCTTGCGGCGGCTTGCCACCATCGAAACACGGGTCGCACCCGTTTCCAACGCGGCTTTCAGAGCAACGCTGTCCCCTTGGCCCTGCGATGCAACAACCACAAAGTCCCGCGCTTCAATGCCCAAATCAGCCGTCTTATCTGGCGCAAAACGGGTGTATGCGCCGGATGTTTCCGCATCATCAGACAGGCAAACGCGAAATCCGGCCAATGCGCCATGCGCGGCCAACGCGGTCGCGATGAGAGACCCGCCAAATATCACCAACCGCGGCGCGTGCCGATAGGGTTCAACCAAAAGATCAACCGTGCCACCGGAAGGGCACCCGCTTCTGAACGTCTGTACGCCATCGGGATCGGTCATGTTCACCACCTTTTTCGAAGGTTTGACCCGGATCATCTGCGGTGCGCCACTGGCCAACGCCTCATGTGCCGACGACCGAACCGCGCGTTGAACACAGGCGCCACCCAAATGGCCCAGGATTTGACCGTCTCGCGTGATCGCAGCCTTTCCTCCGGCTTTGGCCGAAGTCGCATCCGCGGTACGCAATACGGTCGCTACACAGAACGCCTCTCCGGTCTGGCGCAGTTGATCAATCGTGTCGAATATGTCGAAATTTGCCATATGGGCTCCTTTCACAGCTTTCGGAACTGCGGCTCCAATGCCGCCAGTGCCTCTAATGTGTTGGCCGGCAGGTGCGCATCCAGGTACGGTTCGGCCGCCTGCATCGCAGCGGCAATAGGTTGATAATCTTTCCATCCTTTCAACGGGTTCAGCCAGACGATGCGCCGGGCCTTTCGCCGAATGCGCGCCAGTACATCGCCCAGCGCTTGTGGGTCTGAGCTGCAATACCCATCTGACAGGATCAGAACGATCGTACGACCGTTCAATGCGCGTGCGCCGTACCCGTTCAGAAAGCTCTCAAGGCTGCCAGAGATATCCGTGCCTCCGCCAAACCCTTCTGCCATCAACGACAACCGACCGGCCGCGCGCAGCGTGTCATGGTCGCGCAACGCATCGGTGACACGCATCAACCTCGTGTGGAAGAGATAGGCGTCGGCCTCAGTCCCAGTACCGATCAGACCCTTGAGAAAGGCGAGAAAGACCCGGGAATACACCGTCATCGATCCGCTCACGTCGCACAGCGCCACAATCCGCATTGGGCGCGGCGGTCGAGCTTTATGAAACAGGTCCATTGGCTCACCGCCCCGTGCAAGGCTGGCACGCTGGATCCGGCGCATATCCAGGGCTGGCCCTCTGCGAGACTGCTTGCGCCTGCGCGAACGGCGATCCCGAATGGCACGCGCAAGGGCCAAAGCCGCCGATTCCGCCTGTTTTAGAGCCTCTTCATCCATGATTTCGCGCAAATCCCGACGCGACAGGTTGGCCGTGCGGGTCGCAATCAGCTTCCCGTCCATCCCCTTGGCCTCCCCGTCGCTCGGATCAGGAGTGGTGGCCTGATCTGTGTCGGATTGAGTGTCCTTGCCTTCTTGATCCTGCGCTTGCCAGATCATGGGTTTCGCCGATTGCACCCGAACGTGCGCCGTCTGTGCTGTGCCCACCCGCTGCTTTCCGGCATTGAACCAATAGGCGTCAAACAACTCATCAAAGCGGCGCCAATCCTCGGCATCCCCGGCCAGTAATGCACACAGTGCCTGCCGGGCCTGCCCTGCATCGGTCGCATCAATCGCCGACAATACAGAAAGCGCGTCCCCGGTTTCCTTTGGGCCAACGCGCAGACCATTCATCCGCAAATGCGCAATGAAACCGGACATGCGATCCGCAAGCCCATGCGCACGAGCAGGAAATCGGGTGACCTGCATTATGCCACCTTTCCAATCAGCCGATCCATTACCTCGGGCGGGGCGGCGTCGTAATCTGCGGCGGTTTTAAGAAGACAAACCAGGGTTGCCTGCACCTCTTCGCGTGATTGGGCAAGGTCATTGACCCCCAATCCTGACAAAGCAGCCGCCCAATCCAACATCTCGGCAATGCCTGGTGTTTTCTCCAGATCTTCCTTCCTTAGTGCCTGCACAACGCCAACGATCTGTTGCGCCAGTGTTGCCTCGACATCGGGCATTCGGGCCTGCAGGATCGCCAATTCAGTTTCCTGAGACGGGTAGTCGAGGAAGCTGTAAAGGCACCGCCGCCGCAACGCATCCGACAGGTCACGCGTTCCATTCGCAGTCAGGATCACAATCGGCCGCGCGCGTGCCGTGACTGTTCCCAGTTCAGGAATCGTAATCTGAAAGTCGGACAGTATCTCCAGCAGATACGCCTCAAATTCCTCATCCGCCCGATCAATCTCATCGATCAGCAGAACAGGCGGAACTGTGGCGGAAATAGCCTCTAATAAGGGCCGTTTCAGCAGATAGTCATCTGTAAACAACTGCGCCTCGCTGGTTCCTCCCTGCGCTTCACTGGCACGAATGGCCAAAAGCTGGCGCTGATAGTTCCATTCATAGATAGCGTGGCTGGCGTCCAGCCCCTCGTAACATTGCAACCGGATCAAACGGGTATCGCGCGAGCCCGCCACAGCCTTAGCAACCTCGGTCTTTCCCACACCCGCCGGACCTTCGAGCAGTAAGGGTCGCCCCAGGTCCTGCGCCAAATGCAACGCCATCGCCAACCGATCATCGGCGACATAGCCCTGTGCGGCCAACCCGTTCTTCACGTCACTCAAAGTCAAAACCAGGATCCCATCTTCATCTGGCCCAAAATATCCCGGGGGAGGTTTCGGAGGGGGTAGAACCCCCTCCGTTCGGTCGGACCGGCGACAGCCGGTTCGAAACCGATTAGCCGTGCATCCCCAGGCCGTTGGCAATCTTCCAGATCCGCCAATGATCATGCGGCATGTGGCTCTGAACCAAACCAAATGGGCGGAAGGCATCATGCACCGCATTCGAAAACGCAGGTACACCGCCCACGTTCGGGCTTTCCCCCACACCCTTCGCCCCAATCGGATGATGCGGAGACGGCGTCACCGTGTGATCGGTGGTATAATTTGGCGTCTCCCACGCGGTTGGAATGAAGAAATCCATCAGCGTCGCGGTCTTGACGTTGCCCATCTCGTCATAGGCAATCTCCTGCCCCATCGCGATGGCCAGTGCCTCAGTCACGCCACCATGGACCTGCCCTTCGATGATCATCGGGTTGATCCGCGTGCCGCAATCGTCAAGCGCATAGAACTGCCGGACATCCCACTCGCCGGTATCAACATCGATCTCCATGACACAGATATAGGCCCCAAACGGATAGGTCATATTCGGCGGGTCATAATAGCTGACGGCCTCCAGACCGGGTTCCAGCCCCGGTATGGCCTGATTGTAAGCGGCGAAGGCGATTTCCTTCATGGTCTTGAACCGTTCGGGCGCGCCTTTGACAGCAAAGCGATCCACATCCCACTCAACGTCGTTGTCGTGAACTTCCAGCAAATAGGCCGCGATCATCTGTGCCTTGGCGCGGATTTTCCGCGCAGCCATTGCCGTTGCAGCCCCCGCGACCGGAGTAGATCTCGACCCGTAAGTCCCAAGCCCATAAGGCGCGGTATCGGTGTCGCCTTCCTCCAGCGTGATGTCATCGGCGGGCAGGCCGATCTCACTGGCGATGATCTGGGCAAAGGTCGTGGCGTGGCCCTGGCCTTGGCTGATCGTGCCCAGGCGCGCGATGGCCGACCCGGTTGGATGGATGCGGATCTCGCATGAATCGAACATACCCAGCCCAAGGATATCGCAGTTCTTCACTGGTCCAGCGCCGACGATCTCGGTGAAATGCGTCAGACCGATGCCCAGCAGCTTGCGGGTCTTGCCAGCTTTGAAATCCTCAATCCGCTGCGCTTGCTCGGCCCGCAGGCCTTCATAGTCAACCGCCTTCAGCGCCTTGTCCCAAGCGGTATGGTAATCGCCCGAGTCATACTCCCAGCCCAGCGCGGATTGATACGGGAACTGATCTGCCCTGATGAAATTGATCCGGCGCAGCTCGGCCGCGTCCATGTTCAACTTGATGGCCAGAACCTCGATCATACGCTCGATGAAATAGGCGGCTTCGGTCACCCGGAAGGAGCAACGATAAGCCACGCCGCCCGGAGCCTTGTTGGTATAGACCCCATCCACAGCTAGATAAGCGGTCGGGATGTCATAAGACCCGGTGCAGATATTCATGAACCCTGCCGGGAACTTGGTCGGGTCGGCGCAGGCGTCAAACCCCCCGTGATCCGCCGTCGTATGACACCAAAGCCCGGTGATCTTGCCGTCTTTGGTCGCCGCGATCTTGCCCTGCATCCAGTAGTCGCGGGCAAAGGCGGTGGACATCAGGTTCTCCATCCGGTCCTCGACCCATTTCACCGGCTGGCCGGTAACAATCGAGGCCACGACTGAGCAGACGTATCCTGCATATGCGCCGACTTTGTTGCCGAAGCCCCCGCCAATATCCGGGCTGATCACCCGGATATTATGCTCGGCGATGCCCGAGATCAGCGAGACAACAGTCCGGATCGCATGAGGTGCCTGAAATGTGCCATACAGCGTCAGCTTGCCGGTCACTTTGTCCATCGACGCGACGCAGCCGCAGGTCTCCAGCGGGCACGGATGGGTGCGGTGATAATAGACCATCTCTTCGGCGACCACGTCGGCCTCTGCCAGAATGGCTTCGGTGGCTTCCTTGTCACCCTGTTCCCAGGTGAAGATGTGGTTGTGATGCTTGCGCGGTCCGTGCGCGCCCTCGGTCTGCCCTTCAAGGTCTTCACGCAGGACAACATCGGATTTCAGTGCCTCGAACGGGTCGGTCAGAACTGGCAGTTCTTCATAGTCAACCTCGACCAGTTCCACCGCATCCGCAGCGATGTAACGATCTTCGGCGACGACATAGGCGACCTCCTGGCCCTGAAACAGGACCTTGCCATCGGCGAGCACCATCTGCTTGTCACCGGCCAGCGTCGGCATCCAATGCAGACCCAGCGGCGACAGATCTTCGGCGGTCAGAACGGCGATCACACCGGGCAGCGCCAGTGCCGCCTCTTTGTTCACGCTTTTCACGCGCGCATGGGCATAGGGAGATCGAACAAAGTCGCCAAACAGCATCCCGTCCAGCTTGATGTCGTCGACATAGTTTCCTTTGCCTTGGGTAAAGCGCACGTCCTCGACGCGCTTGCGCGAGCTTCCCATACCCTTGAGGTTGGCGGCGCGTTCTTCGGGGGTCAGAGTCTGGTCGTTCATTCCGCAGCCTCCTTCTGAGCGTTCAGCATGTCGGCCGAGGCCGAGATTGCCTTAACGATGTTCTGGTATCCGGTGCAGCGGCACAGGTTTCCCGCCATGCCAAAGCGAATGTCTTCTTCGGACGGGTTCGGATTTTCCTGCAACAGGCGGTGTGCGCGGGTGATCATACCCGGAGTGCAAAAGCCGCATTGCAGCCCGTGATGTTCGCGGAACATCTCTTGCAGCACACCAAGGCTGCCATCGTCATTTGTAAGCCCTTCGACGGTAGTGACATCGGCCCCGTTCACCTGAGCCACAAAGGTGGTGCAGGATTTGACCGACTTGCCATCGATATCCACGGTGCAGGCCCCACAATGGCTGGTTTCACAGCCAATATGCGGCCCAGTGATTTTCAGATCTTCCCGCAGGAAGTGAATAAGCAATGTGCGCGGTTCCGCGAGGCCTTCGACCTGCTTGCCGTTCACGGTGAGTTTTACGTGCATTTTAGACATGGTTTACTCCCCTCAGCTCGCGCGGCTTTGAGCGCGAGCGATGGCGCGGCGCAGCATCACGGCGGCCACATGTTTCTTGAACTCGACGGGGCCACGATTGTCGGCCACAGGGTCAATGGCGTCCAGCATGGCCGCCACGCAGCCGTCGACATCGCCATCCGCCAATGCTGCGCTGGCACTTTCGGACCAGACTGGTGTGTCAGCCAGATTGGTCATCGCGACAGAGGCTTGACCGTTTCCAACCATCACCGCCGCTGCAGCGGTTGCATAATCCCCGATCTTGCGTTTTTGCTTTTCATAAGCCTGACCAACACCTGCACCGGGCACGGGGATCGTGATACGTGTTAGGATTTCTTCATCCTCACGTGCTGTGAAGTAAGCCGCCTCATAGAACTCGCGCGCAGCAACGCTGCGGGTGCCATCGGGGCCCGACAATTCAAAGGTCGCGTTCAGACATTGCATCAGCCCTGGCATGTCGTTGCCCGGATCGCCGTTGGCCACGTTGCCACCAATAGTCCCGACATAGCGCACCTGAGGATCTGCAATCTGTAAAGCGGCCTCGCGGATCAAGGGAATGGCTGATCCCAGACCGTCATGGGTGATCAACTCGTGCTGCGTGACCATCGCGCCCAAAGTGACCGTATCAGCACCAACGTTGACGCCCTTCAGTTCGTTGATCGCTTGCAGGTCGACAAGATGACCCATCTCGGCCATGCGCAGTTTCATCATCGGGATCAGGCTGTGCCCGCCCGCGATTACGCGCGCCTCATCTCCATACTCCTGCAAAATGCCGATGGCCGAGGCGATGTCGCCTGGCCGGTGATACTCGAAACCGGCTGGTATCATAGTTTTCCTCCCTGGGTCCGGACATTGTGCCTTGGGGGACCTGGGATAAGAAAAGCGGCTGTGGCGTTAACCTCGCCAGCAGGCGGGAACGGAGCGCGCCGTCTGTTTCACGAAATGCGAATGAGCTGCACGAACGACGATCACAACCCCAGCGCGTCACGGATATCCGCCAAGCGGGAACGGCTGACGGGGACCTTGGTCAACGCATCGATACCATCGAAATAGCAGGTCCCGTTGTCCTTGTGCCGCTCAAAACTGGACACGTGTTTTGGGTTCACCAAATAGCTGCGATGCGCCCTGAGAAAGCCATCGGGTTTCAGGCGGGCCTCAGCCTCGGTTATCGACCATGGGCAAAACAGTTTCTCTGCGTCCATGTACAGAATAGTGTAATGTCCTTCGGCCCGGATCGCTGCGATCTTTCCGGGCGCGGAGAAAAACGTCTGGCCCTCGCGTTCGAACGGAATGCCCGCGCGGGGAAGAGTGACCTGGGGATCGGGAATAGGGTCCGGGGCGCTGGGCACTGGTGCGACCTCTGCCTCGGGCCCGATGAAGGTAATCCCAGTCAGAAGAAAGGCACCGCAGATCAGAAACACGGAAACCGTGACACCCATGGCCAGCACCTGATTGTTGAGCGCCGGTCCTGCACCCCCTGCATTTTCGCTGGCGACAAAATCGGTCAGCCCGGTGGCAACGAAATGCATGGTGAATACGGCCAAGCCGAAACACACCGTGCCCAGCAGGATGTTACGCTGGGTCCGGTTGTCATAGGCGACCCAGATCGCAAGCACCGACAGAACCACCGACGCCATGGCTGCAATCACTACGTCCAGCGCATTGTAAACCGGGCGACATAGCTGCATCCCTGCCATGCCCACATAGTGCATTACCACAATGCCCAGACCCACAATAACCCCCGCCCCGACGATCGTGCGCATTGTTCGCGGACGGAAATGCAGCAACAGCAACGCCAAACCCACCATCAGGATCGCAACCAATGCCGAAATCAGCGTGATCAGGGCGTCGTAATAAAACAGGATCGGCAACTGCAGGCCCAGCATCGCTACGAAGTGCATCGACCAGATACCGCCGCCCAGTACAACGGCTGCAAGTGCTACGATGAATTTGCGGCGCTGGTTGTCCAGTTTGGACGCGCCATGTGTCAGATATAGGCCTGTAAACCCGGCCATCAGCGCCACGGCCAAAGAGGCCGCCACCAGCCAGGCGTTATGCGAGTAATCCAGCATTAGGGTTTGCGCGCCCTCCCCGACGCGAGGCTGACGTTAGCAAACAGATTCGGTTGGGACAATCGCCTGCCGAAACAGAAAGATCAGGCCTGTTTTTCGGCCTGACCCTCGACCGGCTCCACATCAAGCTCGATCACCTCGGCGCTGTCGGATTGTTCGGGCTCTGAAATCTCGACCGAATCAGACTGATCTTCAAGCGCGCCAACAATCAGCGGAAGCATATGAACCCCGGTCGCACTGGCGATTTCAGGGGATTGGGGTGTCTGCCAACTCAGCGTATCGAAACTGTGGCAATTCTGGCAGACAGGTCCCCATTCGACCTGAATGTCATGACAATTGTCGCACACCCATTGTGGGCCGCGCGGCGCGTTCAGCGCCTTGGCCAGCCACCCCTGAACTACGGCGTCCGAGGAACCCTCGCCCCGCTCAATCGCGGCCATCAACGTATACCCACGCGCGTCAGCCTGTTTTTCGACAACATCGCCCAATGCGCGGCGTGCCTCGGGAAAGTCCTCGGCCACTATGTTCAACTCGGCCAGAATCAGGCGGGTTTCCATGTTTTCGGGATGGACCCGCGTTAAAGCAGTGAACCGTTTTATCCGATCCTGCGGAGATTCATCCGGGGCGATCTCGGCAAAAGCATGCGCCAAATCGGGATGCGGTTGAACCTCCCAGGCCTTCTTAAGGATCTTGGTGGCCGGGCGCGATTTGCCTTTTTCGATGTAAGCCCGCGCGGCCATTGCGGCAGCGGGTACCAGATCGGGCGACAGGCGGTTGGCCTCGATTGCATATTCCTGCTGTTCGACGCTGGCGGTCTCATCCAAAACATCCTTTGCTTCGGACAGGGCCAAAACGGCATCCCGGCGTTTGAACACATCACGCGGCAGGTATCCGGCCTTCAACTTCGAGGTCAAAGTCGATCGCGCCCCGGCCCAGTCCTGCGCCTTGGTCTGCAGGTTCAACAAAACATCCTGCGTTTCTTCGTGGCGCGGTTTGATCGCCAGGGCCTTTTCGGCCAGCTTGCGGGCGGTTTCGTCATCCCCCTCGGCCAGCTTCTGTTTCATGATACCACGCACGCCGACAAATCGGGTTGCGTTGTTTGTGACGAGTTTCTTGTAGGTCTCGGACGCCTTTTCGGTGTTTCCGGTCATTTCAGCCGCTTGCGCCACAAGCAGATTGGTCAGTTCAGGCTTGTTAAGCAGTTTTTCGGCCTTGTTGGCCTTGGTCATGGCCACACGCCCTTCACCCGAAGCCAACGCCATCAACCCATCCGCAAGCGCCTGATAGCCACGCTGTTCGCGACTGCGATCGAAATAGCGGGACAAGGCTGTCTCATCACCATTAAGGAATTTGAGTGTCGCGATCAGTAGGCTGAGCAGTTTGAAGAACAACCAAACAGCAAAAACCAGCAGGCCCAGCGCAATAACCGACTGTAACGGTCCCAGGGTGAACTCGGTGCCGGCGACCGTAATCTGCACGCCGCCACTGGTTTGCATCAGGAAATGACCCCCAAGGGCCAGCAGTCCGATAATCGCTACAAAGACAAGGATCTTAAACAATGACCACAGCATGGCAGGTCCTTCAATTCGAGTTCAGGCTTGAAGCAAGCGTGTTTGCGGCATCTACGGCGGACACCCGCGTCTGGGCTGCCTGCTCCCAATCAGCCATCGCTGTCTGCGCCGCTTCGGGCAGGGATTTTAGTTCACTCAGCACCTTGGACAGATCTCCGTCGGCCAATGCCGCCTGCGCGCGCGACAGGATTGCATCGGGGCTGTCCCCGTCCTGCGGTGTCACCGAACGCGCGCCGGTTTGACGCTGCAGGAAGGCAATCAGGCCTGTACCCTTATCCGCATCCCGTGCATCCGAAAGTGCCGAACGCGCCGCCGGTGCAAACGAGGCACGCAGATCTGAAAGCGTTTGCACGCCCTTCACTGCGGGCGTCGACAATGCGTCAGGTACTTCCACGCCACCCGTCTTCAGTTCGGTAATTAGCTCGGCATAAGGCTGACCGGCATCCAATTGACCATGCAAGCGCGACAGGATGGCGGCATTGGTCGCCGCGAGGGCCTGGGCTGAGGCTTTGGCTTCCAATGCCTGCGCGTCTGAGACCATCTTTTCCACTTCGCTGCGTTGTGCAGCCAGTGAATCGCGCAGTTTTTCCAATTCAGCCTCAAAGGCTTTAGTGGCTTCTGGCGAAACATTTGCTTCAATCGGATTTTTCTCAAGATCAGACAGCCTGTCACCCAAGGGTCCAACTTGTCCGCTTAGGCTGTCCACACTGGACTTCACCGCGTTCAGATCATTTTCAACCGGCGTCAGCTTGTCAGCAAGCGCCTTGAGCTGATCTGACAGGCCCGAGACATCCGGACCGTCGGATATTGTTTTTGAAAGCTTGGCAATCTGCTCCGACTGATCGGTCAGCTTGGTCTCAAGCGCCGCGATGGCATCGGAATTGCCGGAATCCGAGGGCAAAAACCCACCGTTGCCAACCACATATCCGATCCCAGCGGCAATCACACCGCCAATCAGCGCAGGAACAAACCCACCGCGTTTTTCAACAACGCGTTCAACAGTCTTTTCTTCTGCGGAAGGCGCTTCGGCTTCGGCTTCGGCTTCGGCTTCGGCTTCGGCTTCGGCTTCGGCTTCGGCTTCGGCTTCGGCTTCGGCTTCGGCTTCGGCTTCGGCTTCGGAAGTCAGCTCTTGCTCGGCGTCAGCCGGGTCAAGACTTGTATCTTCGGGTTCAACGTTGGATTCGGCATCCGTATTCTCGGCCACAACATCCGATTTAGGCTCTTCCACCGGCTCCTGATCGGTTTTTTTCTTAGCAGCCACCGTCAAATTCCCCTTATCGAATCCGAAATCACCAAAACTGAAGACTGTGCCAAGTTAGTCCGCACCCGGCTCACCCTCAACCCGCATCGCATGTTTCACAAGCTTTTTGACGGCTTTACGCATTTTCTTGGGTGTCGGCTCTTTCGTAACCTTCAGTCGCTCATATCCTAAGTTTTTAAGGGGTTCAGCCGTTGCTTCGCTAATGGCGGCGAGCAGCAATGGGGCTGGTCCGTCCCAAACGTCGGCAAATTGTCGCGCGGTGCGGGGCGAGAAAATCGGCGCGATAACAGTATTTTCCCCTGCCGCGGCACCAAGGGCTTCATCGGTCAAGGGCAATAGACGCTGTTGATAGATCGGCTGCTCCAGCGTGGTTACGCCCAGCTCAGTCAGTCTTTCAGCGACATTGCCGCGGCTGTGTTCGCCGCGCAGATGCAACAACGGGCTATTCGGCCTGATTTGTAATAACGCCGCCACCAGCTCTTCCGCCGTTCCACCAGCCATATGCGCCTGCCAGCCGGCCCTGTTGGCGGTGTCTGTGGTGGTCGACCCGACGCAATATGCAGGCAGATCGCGGGTGACACCCAGCGAGACCGCCGCGTTCACGCCATTGGCTGATGAAAATATCAAGCCCCGCATGCCGTGTGTCACCACCTGCGTGGCCAACGGTCTGATGTCCAGCAAGGGCGAATGGATGACCGTAACCCGTGATCTGGTGCGGGTCGGCAGGTGCGCGACAAACCTTTCCGAGGCGGCGCGAGGGCGGGTCATCAACAAATACAATGGGCGGCGCCTTCGGCCTTGAGGATTGTTTGCGTCCGCGCAGGGTGTTACCCCGCTTGGCAATCATGATGCAACGGATCAGGCCTATGGTGCAAACACTTACCGTCCTTGGATTGGAGAGCAGCTGCGATGACACAGCGGCCGCAATCGTGCGCCAAACCGAGGGAGCGCAGGCCGAGATTCTGTCCTCGATCGTTCATGGCCAGACCGAGTTGCACAGCGCATTTGGCGGTGTCGTTCCCGAAATCGCAGCGCGGGCGCATGCGGAAAAGCTGGATGTCTGCGTGGTACAGGCGCTGGAAAAGGCTGACATGGCCCTCAGCGACATCGACGCCATAGCCGTGACCGCCGGGCCGGGGCTGATCGGCGGGGTCATTTCCGGTGTGATGTGCGCAAAAGGGCTTAGCGCAGCGACCGGACTGCCCCTGATCGGCGTCAATCATCTGGCTGGTCACGCGCTGACGCCGCGTCTGACCGACGGAATTGCCTTTCCTTATCTGATGTTGCTCGTCTCTGGCGGGCACTGCCAATACCTGATTGCGCACAGCCCCGAAGACTTCACCCGATTGGGTGGGACGATTGACGATGCGCCCGGTGAAGCCTTCGACAAAACCGCGCGCCTTCTGGGTCTGCCGCAACCCGGCGGACCTTCCGTCGAAGCTGAGGCGAAGTTGGGCGATCCCAAGCGGTTCCGATTTCCGCGCCCACTACTGGATCGCCCAGGATGTGATCTGTCATTTTCCGGCCTGAAAACCGCGCTGATGCGGACACGAGATCAGATTGTCGCCGAAAAGGGCGGGTTGACCCGACAGGATCGGGCCGATCTGTGCGCTGGGTTTCAACAAGCTGTTGTCGACACGCTGGCCGAAAAAACCCGCCGGGCTATCGCCCTTTATCTTCAACAAGATCCGGATGACCCGGTCGTCGCCGTCGCAGGAGGGGTCGCTGCAAACTCAGCCATACGAACCGTGTTAGAGACGGTTTGTGCTGAGTTTGGCGCACGCTTCACCGCGCCGCCACTTGCCTTGTGCACCGACAACGCAGCGATGATCGCCTATGCGGGTCTTGAGCGGTTTCGCGGCGGTGCCAGCGATGGGTTGGATCTGATGGCCCGACCGCGCTGGCCGCTGGACCAATCCAGCCCTGCCATGCTGGGCAGCGGGAAAAAAGGCGCAAAGGCATGAGCGTATCGATCCTTGGCGCAGGTGCGTTTGGCACGGCTTTAGCCATCTCACTGGCCCATAAAGGGCCTGTTACACTGTGGTCTCGTGACGCCGAGCAGACCAGGCGCATGCAGGGGGCTCGCGAAAACACCCGCCTTCCCGGTGTTGCCTTGCCCACCGAAATCAACGCCACCTCTGATATCGATCACGCGGCGCAAGGCGATGTCCTGCTTTTGGCTGTTCCGATGCAGCAGCTTCGCGCGGTTCTGACCCGATATGCGTCTGCGTTGGGGGGCAAGACGCTGGTCGCGTGTTGCAAGGGCATTGAATTGGCATCGGGAATGGGGCCGGTTTCGGTCATTGCGCAGACGATCCCCGACGCGCAACCTGCTTTGTTGACCGGCCCAAGCTTTGCTGATGATATTGCCCGGGGTCTTCCGACGGCCCTTACGCTTGCATGCTCCGAAGCCGGGCTGGGGCACGCCCTGCAAAACGAACTCACCACCGCCAATCTGCGCCTTTACCGCACCACCGATACCGTTGGGGCAGAGCTGGGTGGCGCGTTGAAGAATGTGATGGCGATAGGCTGCGGTGCAAGCATTGGTGCGGGCCTTGGCGACAGCGCCCGTGCAGCGCTTATCACCCGTGGCTTTGCCGAAATGCAGCGCTTTGCTGCCCTGCGCGGCGGTCAGCCAGAAACACTGATGGGGTTGTCAGGGCTGGGTGATCTTGTACTGACCTGCTCATCCGACTTGTCGCGCAACTACCGGTATGGCCTGTCCCTTGGGCAAAAACAGACATTTGATGCATCGACCACCGTTGAAGGCGTCGCGACGGCGCGGGCTTTGGCCGACATTGCCGCCGCTGAAGGGCTGGACATGCCAATCAGCACAACAGTGGCGGAACTCAGCAGTGGCGCCTACAGTGTGACCGAGGCGATTCAATCGCTGCTCAATCGCCCGCTCAAGGAGGAATAATATGCTGATCGCCCTGATCGCCCGCGACAAGGCTGGCGCCCTGCAAACCCGATTGGACAACCGGTCTGCCCATCTGGCCTATATCGAAGAAACCGGAGTCGTTGCGCAAGCTGGTCCCCTGCTGGATGGTGATGCAATGATCGGCTCGCTGATTGTTCTTGATGTGGATGATCTGGCCGCAGCGCAACTCTGGGCGGACAATGACCCCTACGCAAAGGCTGGCTTGTTTGACTCGGTCGAACTGATTGCGTGGAAGAAGGTGGTTGGCTGATGGCGTATTGGTTGTTCAAATCCGAACCTTCGACCTGGAGCTGGGATCAGCAAGTCGCCAAAGGCGACGTCGGCGAGGAATGGGACGGCGTGCGCAACTATCAGGCGCGCAATTTCATGCGCCAGATGAACGTAGGGGACTGGGGGTTTTTCTACCATTCCCAGAAAGACAAAGCGATCGTCGGAATTGTCGAGGTTTGTGCCGAAGCCCATCCAGACAGCACCACAGATGACGAACGTTGGGAATGCGTGGACATCAAAGCCATACGCCCTTTCACAGCTGCCGTGACGCTGGATCAGATCAAAGCAGATGAGCGTTTGTCTGAAATGGTTTTGGTCAGAAACTCGCGCCTGTCCGTTCAGCCTGTCAGCGACGCAGAGTGGGTGATTGTCTGTGGGATTGGGCAAACACAGGCGGATTGAAAAAGGGAAGGCCCTGACGACGCAGAACCTTCCCTACCCCACGTGCTCCCTACTCACCACACGTGTATAGAATATGCTGGTTCTGACCGTCCTGGTCACAACCTGACCTTACCCGGTTCACTGTGCCTCGTTCAAACTGCAAGTGCTTAAACTAAAGCTAAAATACAAAACACCCGCCGGTGACCGACGGGTGCCTCCTTGGTGTTGAAACGGGATTAACTGTAGACCGACTCTTTGCCGAAATGCTTGATCAGCATGTAGTAAACGACGGCGCGATACTTGTTGCGCTCTGACATGCCATAGGTTTCCATGGCTTTCTTGATTGCTGCCATAAGTTCGGGCCCATCGGACAGCCCCAGTTTTTTGATGAGGAAGTTGTTCTTGACGGTTTCCAGCTCCGACTCCTGGCTCGCTGCGACGGTCGCCGCGTCTGCATTGTAGATGGCCGGACCGCATCCGATTGTAACCTTGGTCAGCAGGTCCATATCCGCGGTCATGCCACATTTGTTTTTCAAATCTTCAGCATATTTGGCGATAAGTTCGTCGCGTTTACCCATAAATCACTCTCCCTGTTTGCAGTCTTGGCTGCGTTTTTGAAATTCCTGAAAAGGTGCCAGCAGGTTAAACAGAAGAGATCTTCAGACAAAGGGAAAAATTTCCGTCATTCCCCGTAAGCAAAGCCTAGCCGGAACCTAGGTTGATTTTTGGCATGTTATTAATTAACTTAAATGTTAAATTATAAAATCAGGAGAGGACCGTGACCGTTTCCCTGCCAAATGAAAGCCCCGAATATAGGACCGCTCGCAACAGCCTGCTTGCAGCCGAAGCAGATCTGAGGGCACAGATCGAAAACGTCGCCAACCTGCGGCGTGATCTACCCAAAGGCGGTAGGGTTCCACGCGACTATGAGTTTCGCACTCTGCAAGGAGGTGCGGCATCGATGTCATCTCTGTTCGGATCACACGATACGCTGGCTATCTACTCACTGATGTACGGGTCGCAGGCGGAATCGCCCTGCCCCATGTGTTCAGCCTTTCTGGACGGGTTGAACGGCCAGATTGCGCATCTTTCTAGAAAAATCGCCTTTGCGGTTGTCGCAGAAAACGCGCCCGAGAAGCTGACCAATCTCAAAACCCAGATGGGCTGGACAGAGCTGCCTCTTTTTTCTGCGCTCGGAACAGATTATCAGCGCGACTACCTGGCCGAGGCGGAAGACGGAAGCCAACTTCCGATCTTGAACGTCTTTCAACGGGATGAGTACGGTATCCATCACTTTTGGAGCTCTGAGTTGTTTTTTCAACCCAGCGACTGGCACCCGCGTCATGTAGATGCCGCATGGCCGCTTTGGAACATTCTGGATTTTACGCCTCAAGGTCGCGGAGATTTCATCCCACCCCTGCGCTGATATCCCAAGAAAAACGGCGGCCAATCTGGCCGCCGTCTCAAACATGATTTGCCAAGTAATCAGTAACGATAATGCTCGGGCTTGTAGGGGCCTTCGGGCTTCACGCCGATATAAGCGGCTTGCTCGCTGTCCATCTGGGTCAGTTTCACGCCGATGCGGTCCAGATGCAGGCGCGCGACCTTCTCGTCCAGATGCTTGGGCAGGATGTAGACGTCGTTATTGTACTCATCACCCTTGGTGAACAGCTCAATCTGAGCCAGAACCTGGTTGGTGAAGGAGGCCGACATCACAAAGGACGGGTGGCCTGTGGCGTTGCCGAGGTTCAACAAGCGGCCTTCGGATAGCAGGATCATGCGGTTGCCCGAAGGCATCTCGATCATGTCGACCTGTTCCTTGATATTGGTCCATTTGTGGTTTTTCAGGTTGGCCACCTGAATTTCATTGTCGAAGTGACCAATGTTGCCAACGATGGCCATGTCCTTCATCTCGCGCATATGCTCGATGCGGATCACGTCCTTGTTGCCTGTGGTGGTGATGAAGATGTCAGCGCTTGCGACTTCGTCTTCCAGAATCACAACTTCGAACCCGTCCATAGCAGCCTGAAGCGCGCAGATCGGGTCAACTTCGGTCACTTTCACACGGGCACCCGCGCCGCGCAGCGAAGCGGCCGATCCTTTGCCCACATCCCCATAACCACAAACCACGGCGACCTTACCGGCCATCATGGTGTCGGTGGCGCGGCGGATGCCGTCGACCAGCGATTCCTTACAGCCGTATTTGTTGTCGAATTTCGACTTGGTGACCGAATCGTTCACGTTGATTGCCGGGAACGGCAGCTGGCCTTCTTTGACCAGTTGATACAGGCGGTTCACACCGGTGGTGGTTTCTTCGGAGACACCTTGAATCTGACCACGCATCTTGGTGAACCAGCCAGGCGATGCCGCCATACGTTTGGCGATCTGCTTCTTGATGGCTTCTTCTTCTTCCGAACCCGGAACCGGGATGATGTCTTCACCCGCTTCGGCACGCGCACCCAGAAGGATATACAGCGTCGCATCGCCGCCATCGTCCAGGATCATGTTGGGGCCGTCTTCGAACAGGAAGGATTTGTCCAGATAATCCCAATGCTCTTCCAGCGTCTGACCCTTGATCGCAAAGACCGGCACACCTGCCGCTGCAATCGCCGCTGCCGCGTGGTCCTGGGTAGAGAAGATGTTGCAAGAAGCCCAGCGCACATCCGCGCCCAGCGCAACCAGCGTTTCTATCAGAACGGCTGTCTGGATCGTCATATGCAACGAACCAACGATGCGCGCGCCTTTCAACGGTTTACTTTCACCGTATTCTGCGCGCAGGGACATCAGGCCCGGCATCTCTGTTTCGGCAATATCCAGTTCCTTGCGGCCGAACTCGGCCAGCGAAATGTCCTTAACGATATAGTCCCCGGCCATCAGGTTCTCCACTCCGGTAAATAATTGTCCGGGCTGCCCCTAGCACTCCTTGGGGCAGGTGGCAACGTGGTAGACTGGAAACGAGCGATGGTGCCGTTAAATTTAGCTGGGTGTCCCCTCAGCCTTGATCTTGGGGATCGCTTCAAAAAAATCCGTGCCAACGGCAACAATACAGCTCAGGCCGTTCGCGTGGGTCACCAGAACGGTGTAACTTCCCGTTTCCTTCGAGGTCCAGACCTCCATGACCGATTGTGCGCCACGTGATTTCTGCAAACCGCCAAAGACCAGCTCTTCCGCGTAGCTGTCCTGCAGCTTGGTAATCACATGCTCGCGCTCTGCACAATTCTGGGCAAAGGCGGGCGGGGCAGTAGCGGCCATTCCAAATGTCAGGGCAATTGCAAACAAACGCTTGAACATGACAAGCTCCTTTCGATACGAGTTTCGTTTCGAGAGGGGCACACACTGGGAGGAGTATGCACCCCCCTCAGTCCATAATATCGGGATCGTATCGCGCCGTTTCAAAGCACGAATGCTCAAGAAAAAGTTGGCAGCAAGTGATCCAGACAGGTACATCCTACCACAAAAGGGCGTATTTAATGTGTCCGACTTCACAAGGCATGGCATAATGGCAACACAACCCAGAGCGTGGCAGAGGATGCTGTCAGGCCGCAGGCTGGACCTGCTGGACCCAACCCCGGTGGATATTGAGATCGAAGATATCGCCCACGGGCTGGCTTTTGTCGCCCGCTGGAACGGGCAAACACAGGGGGACTTTGCCTATTCCGTGGCCGAGCACTCCTTGCTGGTCGAAGAGCTTTTTGGCCGGATTGCACCCAAAACCTCAATAAAATGGCGGCTCGCGGCCTTGTTACACGACGCGCCGGAATATGTGATCGGCGATATGATCTCTCCGGTGAAATCCGCCGTAGGACCAGGGTACGGAGCGCTGGATGACCGGCTGGCGGCGGCCATTCACATCCGGTTTGGCCTACCCGCCGCAGTTCCCGCCACGGTCAAACGCCAAATCAAAAAAGCCGACAAGATCAGCGCCTGGATGGAGGCGACGCAAATCGCCGGATTCTCTGAGACAGAGGCCAGCAAGTTCTTTGGTCGCCCAGACAAGGCGGTTATTGACGGGTTAAAGATCAGGCTGCGCCCGCCGGTAGAGGTGCGGCAAGCGTATACGCAGCGGCATTTGAAGCTGATATCGTCGCTATGAATGGGTCGGAGTGATCAAACGGCCGCTTCGAGCCCTACACGACCAATGCAGCTTGACGTGCGAATGGCAGCTTGTTCGATCGGGTCGCCATCAAAGCGAAATCTACTACGTTCCTTTAGTGTGCTCGTGCGCGAGAATGCCCATGATCCAGTCGTCGTACCAAGTGCCACTGATCCACGCTGCTTCGCGCTCCGTGCCTTCATGGACAAAACCGCAAGAAGCGTAGCAACGAATAGCGCGTTTGTTGAATGACAACACCCGAAGGTCGACGCGATGCAGCCCCATGTCTCCAAAAGCATGATCAAGGGCAAGACGAACTGCTTTTCGCCCGATACCACGCCCAAGATGCTCTTCAGCAAATAGCCCAATTGCCAAGCGCGCGCGTTTGTCCTCCCTATCCAAACTGTGCAACCTCACCTGCCCGACAGGGCCGCCATCGCAGATAATGATCTTGGCAAAGGGGTGACCGCGCAACCATTCGAGCCACCGTTTTGATCGGTCCAGATCGGGTTTGGGCAAGCTTGTTGTTTCACCACCATACATTCGGACAATCTCTGCTACAGGCGGATACGAGAAATGCACCTGTGCGTCCGCATCAATTGGATCGCGCAGCTTTATGATGGAACCCACTGTCTCAATTTTCTAAACCTCGCCCAAAAATCCAGTCTAAATCCAGCTTATCAGTTCGAAACATGAACTCAATCTGAACCGGACACTCGAAAATTTGCGGCGAAAGGCAGCAGTTCCCGCCTTACGGTCATAGGCAGACCTTACAGCAAAGGTCCGGATCAGAGCCTTAGTGCTTGATGCTGCACAGTGGACGAATGTCGGCAAAGGATGCCCTCCGCCGCGTTGCTTGCAGAGTGCTTTTCTTTTTAGAGAGCCTTTCGGAAGACCACTTTATCGTCCCCGTCGGCCCAGAAGTCGCGGATGCGGGCCTCTTCCTCGTAACCATTTTTGGCATAGAACTTACGTGTAAGCGCGAAGTCATCAGAGCCGGATGTGTCTACGATCAAGATGCGCTGCCCCTTGCCTTTCAAGTGCTGCTCCGCCGCCCGGAGCAGTGCAGCCCCGAGACGTTTGCCTTGCAGGTCGGGACGTACCGCTAGTGCCAGCGTATTCCAGGTTCCATCTGCCAAATCTTCGGGGACCGTTTAGCACAGGCCGACAGCCTCACCGTCTTGATGGCACGTCAGCCAGAGGGCTTATGTTTCGCCTTTCAATGCCGGTGCAAGCATGTAGGGAAGCAACGTACTTGGGAAAAGCTCGGTGCCGTCCAGTACGGTTTTTAGCCCCGGGATATCGTCCGAAGACGTTGGATTGATTGTCGGTTTTTTCATTTCCTGAATGTCCTTATCGGTTGAGTATTGGGGGTTCACGGAGCGAATGCCAAGCCGTGTAGCGCGGTAGGGTTGTCCATTTTCCGATTTGATGAACCGCCGCTTCCTCAGACGGTCCAAGAGCTTCAGCGAGCAATCAGCCAAGACATGGCCTTTGCGTGTTAAATAGAGAATTTCGCGCACTTTGGCGTTCGTCGTACGCTCAAATTGGATAGCTCCACCTTGCGCCAGAACGTGCAAAATACGCTATTCGTGCGTTGAGATATTCAATGAATTGTCTCTTGATCTTATGTAAACTAAATGGGCTTCCGGTCTCTTGCGCGGAAGTCTTTTGGTTCAGGTCGGTCCGATCAGGTGAACCTTAGCGTGCCGCAATCGTAGACATTAAGTCTCCTTCGCTCTGCTTAAATGCGGCGAGCAGTCGTGAGGTGATGCTGTGCGTGGCTTTTGGCAAGCTGACACAAAAAATATTTCAACGAACGGCAGAAAAAGTCAGCCGATCACATATCAATGTCAGTCGCAGTATGTGTCACCTCGGGTTCATTGGGGTCATTAGAGCATTCTCAGCATATTTTACTTTCTGGTTCGAAACCTTCCGCCGACGACCCAAACCTGTCATTCGAAACCGTATCGCAATTCTGCGGTCGCCGTCCGCATAGCCGTCATCGGCACCTTCGAAGTGCTGCGCTGACTATCAACGTCCGCTCCCGGGGAAGCTGCATCGCAGCGACGCTGATCGTTACTGACGGCTTTGGGCCGCACGTTCACTTGCGCGCAGTGTCTGGCAAAATCGCAAAGGCCAGCTTCAGCAGTCAAGGTTCAAGCGCTCGCTTCAACACAGTCCTTTGCTTCTACCTAACAGTTGTGTGAGATTTCGGGATAGGGTCTAAGAAAGCTTTGCCCTCCTAGCAGTCTCAATTCAATACTGAAGCGTATGAGTTTTTTGGCGGAGATTTAAGTGCGATTTAGCGTGGGCATCGCTGTGTCAATTCTGGTGGCCGTATCCATCGGGGTGTCGACCTTTATTGTCCATTCCCTATGGTGGACGACTGCGCGCGACAATAGCCGCATGCTTGCGGCTGAAATCAACGGCCAGATCGCGAACACTGTCCGCATCGAGGTGGGGGTGACGCTCAGATCGGCCGAAGCCGCCTGGGCCGCCGTTCGTACAATCTTTGTTCAGAACGTCATCGCGACGCGACAGGCCGACAAGCGCGAGTTTGTTTTTCTGTCACAATTGCAGGCGCAGCCGAATATCTCTTGGATGTTCTTTGGCTGGCCCGATGGCAATTTTTTCGCGTCGCACCGTCTAGGTGACGGCGGGCTTGAGATGATTGAAATCGACAAGGGAATCCGGGACCGAATGCTGCGTAAGGATCGCTACATCTTTATCCCCGGTGACATTCAGTTCGAGGAGCGGACCTTTACCGAAACATCCTATGATCCGCGCGAACATGCCTGGTTTGAAAACTTCATGGGGCTCAGCTCTGCGGGGTGGATCGAAGCGCGCGACCTTCCGGATAGTGACAAAACCGTCTACGCCTTTGCTGGTCCGATCGACGTCAACCGAAGGCGGCAAGGTGTTCTGGCCGTTGCAATCGAAACGGATCGTTTGTCACGTTTTCTCGCCACGCTTGTTCCCGGCGAATTCGGCGCGGCATTTATACTGAATGCTGACGGCAAAGTTATTGCGGTACCTGATGCAGAAGCGGATGAGATTACACCGGCGCGCATGGGCGAAGGGAGGCTTTATGAAGTTGCCATGATCTCAGGCGAAAGGTTGTTGGCAGACCCCCAAGCGAATGCTCCGGGCACGTTGACGAAACGTGTCGTCATCGACGGCGTGCCTTATGCGGTGGCGCTGACGCCACTGGGGTTTTACGGCTGGCGCGTTGCCACGGTCATACCCGAAGCGGCGTTTCTGTCGGGCATCGATGAAACGCTGATAGACCTGATATACGTTTTGATCGGTGTGGTGGTGGTCGCAACCGGGCTGGCGATCTGGCTGATCCGAAGCATTGTCGCAAATCCGTTGGCGCGCATCGCCGAAGATCTTGGCAAAATCGAACGCTTTGACGTCGAACGCATTGCGCGCAGACCCTCCAAACTGTCTGAGCTTGCCAATCTTTCTGCGGCAACCGCGAGCATGGCCGCTGGTTTGTCCGCTTTCCGAAAATACGTGCCCACCGATCTCGTGCGTATGCTGGTTGCTGAGGGCATCAAAATACAGCCGGGCGGAGAAATGAAGCAGATATCTGTGTTGTTTTGCGATGTTACGGGTTTCACTGGGCTGTCCGAAAAACTTGGCCCAAAGATTGTCCAGCTGATGGAGCCCTTCTTCAGCGCGGCCTCTGCGGCCATTACTCAAAATGGTGGGACGATCGACAAGTTTATTGGCGATGCCGTAATGGCGTTTTGGGGGGCGCCGCGTAAAGATGCTAACCACGCTGAAAACGCCTGCCGCGCAGCGCTGGACCTTGTCGCTGCCGTGGCCGCGTCCGGAATCGAAGATGAAGCCGGCAACCCTTTGCGCGTCAGGATCGGGTTGAACAGCGGCGAGGCTCTGGTCGGAAATATCGGATCAGAGCAACGGTTGAACTACACCGCGATCGGTGATGTCGTGAACGTTGCCAGCCGGTTGGAAGGGGCTAACAAAGACTATGGAACGCTAATCTTGATCGGGCCGGAAACGAGGCGACAGGCAGCCGACGCAATCGTGGTCCGCGAGTTGGACACGCTTACCGTGTTTGGACGTGTTGAAGAGCTGGTGGTCTACGAACTGATCGCGATGGCGGATGGGCGTGACGAACCATTTGCCTGGATAGAGGCTTATGAACAGGGTCTTGCACATTATCGGGCAGGGCGGTTTGAAAACGCTGTTGCCGCATTCGCGGCTGCAGACCGGGCGCGAAACGGAGACCCCGCCTCAGCCGCCATGATGGCCCGCGCCCAAGATCTGTTAGACAGGCCACCAAAGGAAGACTGGCGTGCCGTTACAAGCACCAATAAGAACCAGTAGGTAACATCCGTTTAAGTTATGGGGCTTCGGGCTTTCACGGACAGGCGACTTGCAAATGGCTCGCATGAGCGTCAGTGATTTGGGCGGCGTTTCGGGAAAGTCCGACAAGTTTCGCTTTGTGTGAGTTTAGCATGCCGGGCAATTCGCAGTTGCAGCGAATGTCGGAAAGCAGGTGTGACCGCAGCAAAGTTACACTTGATCGAGTGTCCGGTTTGGGCCGGAAGTTTTCACTTATCCGAAGAAGTTTTGAGCTCGGCTTTGTCCTGCATAGCAGACTTTGCTGATAGTTTCTCATCAAGCGCTAGATTTGCTAACTACAATTCCGGCAAGACCGCGGACACAACAGTAGAGCCAATCAAGTTTCGGTGCGGCAGGCCAATGACAACGACAATTCAAGCCAAATTGCCGGAAGCGAAGCTGAAATGCTGATCAGCTGGCCGCTCGCTCCACTTTCTGAGCAATGCGCCCCTCGACCTCGTGGGCCCGCCAGCGAACCGGCGTTGCCTTGAGGTTTGTGATCGCCGTCTTACCCTGGGATTTTTGCACTTCGATCTGAAGGATTTTGCTGGTGGCGATATGCTCATGGGAAAAGCCCCACAGCAGACTTCCCAGTGAATAGGCAATGGGTACGATCCGGCTGCTGTCCGACTTTGATTTATAAAGCTGAATAGGTTGGGCGACATGCGGGTGATGGCAAACAATGATATCGGCTCCGAAATCGGCCAATTCTTCGGCTGCTTTTTGCTGCGCGCGGCGCGGGAACAGTTCGAACTCATGACCCCAGTGGATGATCGCTATGGTCAGATCACAGTTGGCCGCTTTGGCGTTAGATATCTGTGTCTTGAGCAGAGCCATATCCGGTGCTTCGTGTTTTGACGTCAGCTTTGCAAGATTGACGCTGTAGGGTTGGCCTTCCGGCAGCGATTGGCCATTGGTGCCAAACGCACAGGATGCAAAGCCCAGCTTTATGCCGTTTCGTTCAATTGATTTAACCGCACTTATCTCAGACTCAGTTTCATTCACGCCGACTTGCAGGATATTTCTTTGCTTCAACGCGGTCAGAGTGGTTTCCAACCCCTCAACACCCATGTCGAAGATATGGTTGTTCGCCAGGTTCAAAACATCAAAGACCTTCCCGTTGTGGCTGGTCAGGGCATCGAACTGATCTTCGGACGCACATTCAACTGGCGGGCCGGCATCTCCGATCACTTCGTCCAACAGGGGCTGTGTCGTGACCGGAGATTCATAGTTGGCAATTACAACGTCATCTTGAAACAAAAGATCTTCGATCTGCGCGTAGACCTGATCCTGCGCGACCTCGGCCCGGTGGGTTCGCAATATGTCCCCGGCAAAACTCAACGTGACCGTCGTTGCGCTGTCATCGTTGGTGCGCTGTGACAACTGAGCGTCAGTGGATTGCATGAACTCTGAGGTTTCAAGCTCAGCCTCGGGCAGTTCGACGGGGTTTTTACACTTGTAGACCCAATACAGGTTGTCCAGCAGGTTCATCTCGGCGACATCACCTGCAGCGCCCTTGCGCGGATGTCGCCAAAACCCAAACGTCTCCGCAGCCTTCGTCACCAGCGAAACAATCCCCCTAAGGACGGGGTTCGAAATTTTCAGGGCATCGTAAGGGGTGTTTGGCAAAAGAGACACTTGGGGGTTCTCACTTTTTCTGTTGAGAGCGCTAGACTTGAGATGTTGCGGGCCATCAGCTCGCAGTGGTTAGCGCGATAGCACAAAACTGGTTAACAAAACGACTTTCAATACCCGAGTGGCAGCAAATCATTGGGTTACAAGCAACAAAGGCACGGTCGTGACTGACCGTGCCTAACGAAATCTGGGGTTTCAGAGGGCCGGTCCGGTGCGTACACCGACGGGCCAAAACCACTTACCGCGGGCTGCGCTTGGCCAAGATCCGCTGCAGGGTCCGGCGGTGCATATTCAAACGCCGCGCCGTTTCGCTGACATTGCGATCACACAGCTCATAAACGCGCTGGATATGTTCCCAGCGGACGCGATCCGCGCTCATGGGGTTTTCCGGCGGCGGTGGCAGCTCATCGCCCTTGGCCAGTAGCGCGTTGGTGATATCGGTCGCATCTGCAGGTTTCGACAGATAGTCCGTCGCCCCGATCTTTACTGCCGCAACAGCGGTGGCAATCGCGCCATATCCGGTCAACACCACAACCCGGCTGTCCGGGCGCTTTTCGCGCAGTACCTCGACCACATCCAGGCCGTTGCCATCCTCTAACCGAAGATCGACAACCGCATAGGCGGGTGGGCGAGCTGTTGAAATTGCGCGGCCCGCGGCAACAGAGCCTGCGGTTTCCACTTCAAAGCCGCGTTTCTCCATGGCCTTGGCCAAACGTCTCAGAAACGGCTCATCATCATCTACCAACAGCAGCGATTTGTCAGGGCCAATATCAAGCTGAGAACTGTCTGCCATATGTGGGTCTTTCTGCTATTTCATGCCTTTGGCGTGAATATGAGTAATAGCAGCGCGGGAACAAAGGTCAAACCGATGTGTCACTGTTAGACCTGGTCCAGAAAGCAGCCCACCTTGTCAGCCATCTGCTCGGCCGTGTCTTCGCGCTTGAAAAACTCGAGGAATCCATGTTCGGGCGTGACCAGATAGGTGAAGGTGGAATGATCGACCAAGTAGTATTCGTCGCTTTTGTCATGTGCTTTGTAGTAGGTTTTATAGGCCTTGCTGGCCGCCTTGACCTGTTCCGGTGATCCGGTCAGCGCGATCATCCGCTCATGCAGGTTAAAGGCGTAGTCTCCGACGACCTCTGGCGTGTCGCGATCCGGGTCAATTGAGATGAAAAGCGGTGTCACAGATTGGCCGCGCTCGGCCAGAATGTCGATTGCCTCGGCATTGCGGGACATGTCGAACGGGCAGACGTCCGGGCAGAAGGTATAGCCAAAATAAACCAGCGTCGGTTCGGTGATGACTTCTTTGTCAGTGACCGTCTCGCCCTTGCCATTGACCAGTTCAAATGGTCCCCCAATTGCCGCTGTGCCACCTGCGATCTGGCTGGATCGGCATTGTGCGAACTGATCGTCTGACCCGCCACCCTGTGTCATAAGCCACATGGCGCCAAGGCCAACGGCAAGAACGACGGCAGCGAGTATAGCGTAAAGGCGGGTCATGATGAATATCCAGACGCAAGGGGTTGTTGATCGTTTCGGCCGGGACACCTATCAAGATGATCAGCCTATGCAACAGGACATAATGGACCAATGGCAGATTCCAACCAGACCTTTTGGCGCGGCCAGGAACGCAGCAGCTGGATTCGCCTGCGTACCCTGATCCTGCTGCGATGGGTGGCCATTATTGGCCAGTTCACAGCAATTACGGTGGCTCAACGGTATTATCACGTACAGCTGGAACTGGGCCTTTGCTATCTGGCCATCGGAATCTCGGTTATGGGCAACTTGACTGCCATCTTGCTGTTTCCACAGAACAAGCGCCTGTCCGAGTTTGAGAATTTCCTAATGGTGCTGTTTGACCTCTTGCAGCTTGCCATTCTTTTGTACCTGACGGGTGGGTTGAACAATCCGTTTGCATTGCTGCTGCTGGGTCCGGTGACAATCTCAGCCAACGTTATGAGCACCCGGTCCACATTGATTGTCGGCGGAGTTGCCATAATACTCACCACTTTGCTGGCCGAGTTTCATTTGCCATTGCGGACGGATCTAGGGCTTGTCCTGGACATTCCAGACATCCTTTTGTTCGGCAACTGGGCAGCAATCATCATCGCAATCGTCTTCATTGGCGCCTATTCGCATCGGGTCAGCACCGAAGTGCAATCGATGTCCGAGGCGCTTTCGGCCACGCATATGGCACTGGCGCGCGAGCAGAAACTGACGGATCTTGGTGGGGTTGTGGCCGCTGCCGCCCACGAGCTCGGCACCCCACTGGCAACGATCAAGCTCGCCAGCTCCGAGTTGATCGAAGAACTGGATGATCGCCCGGACCTCAAGGAAGATGCCGCCCTGATCCGCGAACAGGCCAATCGGTGCCGGGATATTCTGCGTGACATGGGCCGGGCTGGTAAGGACGATCTGCATCTGCGCCAAGCCCCCCTATCGACTGTCATTCACGAGGCGGCCGAGCCTCATATAGATCGGGGCAAGGTGGTTCACTTTACCGAAGGCCCCGCAGGGGACGGAGATGTGCAACATCCGTCGATCTTGCGAAAGCCTGAAATTATCCACGGGCTGCGCAATCTGATCCAGAATGCCGTGGATTTTGCCCGGGCCAATGTCTGGGTCGAGGCAGAATGGACACCCGATCTGATCACCATCAACATCATGGATGACGGGCGCGGATATCCTGCGCAGATGCTTGGCCGGATCGGAGATCCATTTGTCCGTCGCAGGCGGGCAGAATCCGATCAGCGCGCGCGTCCCGAATATGAGGGCATGGGTCTGGGATTGTTCATCGCCAAAACCTTGTTGGAACGCAGCGGGGCCGAGTTGGAATTCGCTAACGGTTCTGACCCTTATCAACATCTGTCAGACCATCGCGATCGCAAAGGGGCGATTGTAAGCGTGTCATGGCCTCGCAAACTGATTGATGCCCAGAAAGGTGACACACCCGTTCCGTCCGGCGTCAACCAGCACATTCAGGCGTAGATTAAGACACCGTTAACCAATCGTCGGCATAATCTGCCTTAGTTCCGTTCAGGTGTGGGGTGCGATATGGCCGACTGGATCATTCTGGCCGCGATCAGTCTTGTCTCTTGTTGCGTTGCCATACAATGGTTGCTGCCCCGTCGCGGACGCCGTGACGACAGCTATGGGTTGTTCACAAACTCGTCTCTGTTTGACACGGTGTTTTTGTTTGATGGCGACCGGTTGATAAGCCATTCAGATATCGCCCTTGCGGGGTTCGAGCGCGTTTCCGGGTGGGCCGATTTGCGGCGTCTTTTGCAGCGGGATTTCCCGACTTTTCCTGAAACACCAGAGGTCGTCCGCGATCAGGGTAATCTGGTCGTGTCTGCCATCGATTGCACGGTCGAACGTGAAGTTGTGTGCGAATGGATTGACGGAATCGTCCGTGTGCAGCTGCGCGAAACCCCTAAAGCAAAACACGCCGGGCTAAGGGATCCGAACGACCCCATCCGGCTGGCAATGGACCGGGCGCCCTACCCCGTTTGGTTGCTGACAAGCAGTAACAGGATTCGATGGTGCAATGCGGCCTATGTCGCTCTGGTGCGAAAGGCACGCGGTCTGGATGCTGATTTGACCGCACCGTTGTTTCCGGCACCTCAGGACGAGTCGCGTCCAGGTGGAAAGTCGCGCGTCTCCGTCGATGTTGCAGGAAGTAGTAGTAGGTTGTGGTTCGATTTGACTCAAATCGAGCATGATGAAGGACGCCTGTGCTACGCCGTCGACGTCAACGCCATTGTCCAGGCCGAAACAGCGCAGCGCAAATTCGTTCAGACAATGACCAAAACTTTTGCGCAGCTGTCGATTGGATTGGCTATCTTCGACCGCAACCGCCAACTGGCATTGTTCAATCCAGCCCTGATTGACCTGACAAGCCTGCCGCCCGATTTTCTAAGCTGCCGCCCCAGCCTCAGCAGCTTTTTTGACCGCTTGCGTGATCAGCACATGATGCCAGAGCCGAAGAACTATCGCAGCTGGCGCCGACAGATGAACGACCTGCTCGAGGCCGCAGAAGATGGCGAATATCAGGAAACCTGGTCCTTGCCATCCGGATCTGTCTATTCAGTCAGCGGCCGACCGCATCCGGATGGTGCCGTAGCCTTTTTGTTCGAAGATATTACGGCCGAGATTACTCTGACCCGCCGGTTCCGCTCTGAAATGGACCTGATGCAATCGATTCTGGACAAGCTGGCTGATGCCATCGCGGTCTTTGCGGATGATGGAACGCTGGCGCTGACAAACTATGCCTATCAAAAGCTTTGGGGCGACACGGGTGAGGTTGGTTTTCAGGCCGACACCGTGATGGCCGTGACGCGAAGCTGGCAGGATCGTTGCGTCGCAACGCCGATCTTGGGAGAAATCCGCGAGTTTGTCGAAATGCGCGATGATCGTGCTGAATGGACTGCCGAAATTCAGATGCGCAACGGGACCGCGTTGGACTGCACGGTGACACCAATGCAGAACGGTGCAACGATTGTGCGTTTTGCCATAGACACTAAGTTGCTCGACTCGCTCAGGACGCAGCAGATCAGCGCCTGAACCGGGTTGCAGCCGCTGGGACGCGCGTTCATTGTGGCGCCATGATCAAGGCGCCCTATTCCATCACTCTGAATTCACCCGAAGAAACCGCAGAATTTGCAGCGCGTCTTGGCGCTGATGCAGGTCCCGGGGACATCTTGCTGCTGGAAGGTGCAATCGGCAGCGGCAAAACCCACTTTGCGCGCAGCCTGATACAATCGCTGATGGATGTGCCGGAAGATGTCCCGTCACCCACCTTCACATTGGTGCAAGCCTACGACACGCAAGTGGGTGAAATCTGGCATTGCGATCTGTATCGCCTATGCACGGTGGACGAGATTGAAGAGCTCGGTCTGATCGATGCGTTCGACCACGCAATATGCCTTGTAGAATGGCCTGACAAACTTGGCCCGTTAAAGCCCGAAACAGCGCTGACCCTAAGCTTTCAAACAGACCCGGATTCAATGGATACTCGCCATCTGACCGTGTCGTGGTGCGACCCGAAATGGGCTCTGAGGCTGGAGAACGCGGCATGACAAATCGTGCAGCTTTGGCCGAAGCCCTGATTGCGCAAACGCCCTGGGCCGGCGCCAGCCGCGCGCCGCTGGCTGGGGACGCCTCGAACCGTCGGTATGAGCGCCTGACCGATCCTGTCAGCGGCCGCACAGCTGTTTTGATGGATGCGCCTCTGGAAAAAGGCGAAGACGTCACACCTTTTGTTCGCGTTGCCGAATACTTGCGTTCGAACGGCCTGAATGCACCTGAGATCTATGCAGTGGATGCGCAATCCGGGTTTCTGTTGCTCGAAGACTTGGGCGATGATCTTTTTGCTCGCGTGCTGGAACACGAGCCCGCGAAAGAACGTGCGCTCTATGAGGCCGCAACCGACGTTCTGGTTCATTTGCACAAAGCGCCTTTGCTTTCGGTGCCGTCCTATGACCCGAAACTGATGACCGAATTGGCGGCGCTCTCTTTTACCAAATATGCGCAACGTATTCTTGGGCAGTACGACGTGACCGCCCTGGCACGGTTTGAAGACCGGTTCTCCCATATTCTGCACCACGAGGCTTCAGGCGCAAAAGTCGTGATTCAAAGAGACTATCATGCCGAAAACCTGATCTGGTTGCCTGAAAACAAGGGCGTTCAGCGTGTCGGTTTGCTGGATTTTCAGTCCGCCATGCTGGGGCATCCCGCGTATGACCTTATGTCGCTTTTGCAGGACGTGCGCCGCACTGTGTCCGCCGTGACCGAAACGCAGATGATCGACCGCTACCTCGCAGCCACGGGGCTGGATGATCACGACTTTCGCACTGCGTATAGCGTGCTTGGGGCGCAGCGTAATCTGCGTATCCTGGGCGGTTTTGCGCGTCTGGCGACTGAATATGGCAAACCCCATTACGTGGACCTGATCCCTGCCACATGGTCGCACCTGATGCGCGATCTCGAACATCCCGCGCTAGTCCCGGTTGCAGACGTGCTGCACCAGGCGCTGCCCGCACCAACGCCGGAAAATCTGGCAAAACTGAGGATGAAATGACTCGAAGTCCTGATGCGTTGATGCTGTTTGCGGCCGGGTTCGGTACCCGAATGGGCGATTTAACCAAAGATCGGCCCAAACCGTTGATCGAAGTCGCCGGAAAGCCGCTGATCGATCACGCGCTGGAGTTTGTGAACGAGCTCAACCCCCAACATGTCGTCGCCAACCTACATTACCGTGCAGATCAGCTTTCGGCCCATTTGGCACCAAAGGGTGTTCTGCTGTCTAACGAAGCACCAGACATATTGGAAACCGGGGGTGGGTTGCGTGCGGCCCTGCCCTTGCTGGTCACGAATCCTGTTTTCACAATGAATTCGGACGCGATCTGGGCCGGACCCAACCCTTTAACCTTGCTTCAAAGCGCCTGGGACTCAGAGCGTATGGACGCCCTGTTGATGTGTATTCCGACCAGCCAAACCATTGGTCATACCGGCCAAGGGGATTTTATTGCGGATCAGGACGGACGGATCACGCGCGGGCACGGGCTGGTCTATGGCGGTGCGCAGATCCTTAAAACGGATGGCTTGCAAGCTTTCCCACAAAAGGCGTTCTCGTTGAATCTTCTCTGGGATCAAATGCTTGATCAGGATCGCCTGTTTGCACTGGAATATCCCGGGCGCTGGTGTGATGTCGGACGACCCGAAGGGATTGCTCTGGCCGAAGGCTTGCTGGCAGATGTTTGACTCCGGCACCCTGCCCCGCGTCTTTGCGGTTCCGCCGGGCGCGGATTTCCCCAAAGCGCTGGTCGAAGGTCTGCAACAGCGCAATGCTGGCCCGCCCGAGGCAATGGCCCGCGTGCAACTGGTCGTCAACACAAGGCGGATGGCCCGGCGCGTGCGGAGCTTGTTCGACCAAGGCCCGGCTTGCCTGCTACCGCGACTGTCTTTGGTCACCGATCTGGGGGAAAGCCTGGATCTGGCGCAGATTCCTCCGGCCATTCCGCCGTTACGACGCCGGTTGGAACTGACCCAGCTGATCGCCAAGCTATTGGAACAGCAACCCGATCTCGCTGCGCGTTCGACTCTGTTCGATCTGTCCGACAGCCTGGCGGCCTTGATCGACGAGATGCAGGGCGAAGGCGTGTCTCCGGACGCAATCCGTCAGTTGGATGTCAGTGACATGTCTGGCCACTGGGCCCGCGCGCAGGCCTTTATCGGGATTACCGACCACTTCATCGAGTCCGGAACGGATGCTATGGATGCACAAGCCCGCCAAAGGCGTGTGGTGCAAGACCTGATCGCCCGCTGGAGGGTGGCACCGCCCCAACACCCGGTTGTTCTTGCCGGGTCGACCGGGTCGCGTGGGACCACCTTGATGCTGATGCAGGCGATCGCCCGGTTGCCACAGGGGGCATTGGTGCTGCCCGGTTACGACTTCGATCAACCCGATCATGTATGGCGCGAACTGGATGAGGCCCTGGCGTCAGAAGATCATCCACAATACAGGTTTCACAAACTGATGCGCGGACTGGAGATCACGCCAGACCAGATTGCGCCATGGACGGATCATCAATCGCCCTCACCCGCCCGTAACCGTTTGGTTTCGCTCGCTTTACGACCAGCACCGATCACAGATGCCTGGATGACCGAAGGTCCGCAGCTTTCAGATTTACACGATGCCACCAAAGACCTGACCCTGGTCGAGGCACAATCCCCCCGGGCGGAAGCGCTGGCCATTGCTCTGCGGCTGCGGCAGGCCGCTGAAACCGGCCAAACCGCCGCGTTGATCACACCGGACCGAATGCTGACACGGCAAGTCAGCGCTGCGCTGGACCGGTGGAACATCCTGCCGGACGACAGCGCGGGCCTGCCGCTGCAGCTGTCACCCCCCGGACGGTTTCTGCGCCATGTTGCGGGGCTGTTTGCCCGCCGTCTGGATGGTGAGGCGCTGTTGACGCTGCTCAAACACCCCTTGTGTCATGACGGTGAAGATCGCGGTGTCCATTTACTGCACACCCGTGATCTGGAACTTGATCTCAGGCGACATGGGCCGCCGTTCCCCGACACCACAAGCCTGACGGACTTTGCGATCCGAAAAGACGTACCCGAGGGCTGGGTCAACTGGGTGACAACGCATTTTTGCGACCAACAGATCCTGGGCGAGCGACAACTGACCGATTGGGTCGATCACCTACAGAGTTTGGCCGAGGCGATATCCGCTGGCAGCACTGGCGAAAACGGAACTATTTGGGACAAAAACGCCGGACAAAAAACGCTGAAACTTGTGGCCTCCCTGAAGGATGAGGCGCATCACGGCGGCCCCATGACAGCCCATGACTTCACCGATCTGCTCAGCGCACTACTTGCAGGGGAAGAGGTCCGAGACCGCGACGCGCCGCATCCGCATATCATGATCTGGGGAACGTTAGAGGCGCGCGTTCAAGGCGCTGATCTTCTGATCCTTGGTGGATTGAACGAAGGCAGCTGGCCAGAAGCACCTGCACCCGACCCCTGGCTGAACCGTCAGATGCGTGACAAGGCTGGTCTGTTGCTGCCAGAACGGCGGATCGGGCTATCAGCACACGATTTTCAACAGGCCGTCGGCGCGCCCGAGGTCTGGTTGACCCGCGCGGTTCGATCAGACGACGCAGAAACCGTCCCGTCGCGCTGGGTAAACCGCCTTGCAAACCTGTTGCAGGGCTTGCCGGGGCAGGGTGGCCCTGCAGAGTTGGCCGAAATGCGTGCCCGTGGTCAGCAATGGTTGACCTGGTCCGAAACCCTGGAAGACGCCCCTCGGATTGCTCCGGCGCAGCGACCCTCGCCCAGGCCTCCGGTTGCGGCGCGCCCAAGACGGCTGTCAGTGACCGAGATCAAGCGCCTGATCCGTGATCCTTACGCGATTTACGCCAAACACGTTTTGCGGCTGAAGCCGCTCGACCCCTTAGTGCAGGCACCAGATGCCTTGTTGCGCGGGATCGTCATTCACGAAATTCTTGAGCATTTCATCAAAGACAGCGTGCTCGACAGTGCCTTGCTGACTCGTGAGAACTTTCTGAACCGGGCCGGCGCCTTGTTGGATCAGCATGTGGCCTGGCCAACGGCCCGCAAACTGTGGCACGCGCGGCTTGAACGGATCGCGGACGACTTTCTAGCCGCCGAAATCAGGCGCCGCGGCGATGGCGGCCCCATTGCTTTTGAGGCTACGATGAAACTGGCTTTGACACCGCTCGATTTCACGATCGCAGGACGCGCAGACCGGATTGACCGAAACAGCCGGGGTGCATTGCGGATCATCGACTATAAAACCGGCGCGCCTCCGCCAGAAAGCCAGCAGGCAAAATTCGACAAACAGCTGCTGATCGAAGCCGTCGTGGCAGAGCAGGGCGGCATTGACGGGATCGACCCCATCTCGGTGGCTGAAGCAATCTTTGTCGGTGTGGGCACCACCTACAAAGAGGTCCCAGCGCCGCTGACGAAAGAGCCAGTCGACAAGGTGTTGATCGAGCTGAAACAGTTGATTTCAGCCTATTTAGAGCCTGATCAAGGCTTTTCATCACGTCGCATGCTGCACAAGGACACAGACTTGGGCGACTATGATCATCTGGCCCGGTTTGGTGAATGGGACCGCACCGCTGACACCCAACCCGAGAACCTGACATGAGCCCGCATAACGACGCCACCGAACGGCAGGTGCAGGCCGCGCGCCCCGATGCGTCGACATGGCTCGCCGCCAATGCGGGCTCGGGCAAGACACGGGTTCTGACAGACAGGGTCGCGCGCCTGTTGTTGGGCGGAGTGCAACCCCAGCACATTCTGTGCCTGACCTATACCAAGGCCGCCGCCAGCGAGATGCAGAATCGGTTGTTCAAACGCCTTGGCGAATGGGCCATGCTGGGGGATGACCCACTGCTGGAACAGCTGACCGATCTGGGGGTTCAGGGTGTCATCGATCCCGCACAGCTTGCTCAGGCGCGCACGTTGTTTGCCCGCGCTATCGAAACTCCGGGTGGTCTTAAAATACAAACGATCCATTCGTTTTGCGCCTCACTGTTACGCCGTTTCCCGCTCGAAGCCGGGGTCAGCCCGCAATTCAGCGAGATGGAGGACCGCGCCGCAGCGCTATTGCGCGACGAAATCGTCGAAGACTTCGCAGAAGGGCCTCAGGCAAAGCTGATCGAAGATGTCGCACGCTTTGTCACGGAGACTGGGTTCGAAAACCTGACGGCGGCGGTGACACAAAAACGGAACCTGTTTGCGCACCCATTACGAAGGCCTGACCTTCTGCAACGCTTTGGGCTGCCGGACGGGTTTGATGAGAACGCTTTGGTATCTCGGGTTTTTTTAGGCGGTGAGGTCGACCTGATCCGGTCAATGCTTCCAGCTTTGATCGAAAGCGGTGGCAATAACGCCAAGGCGGCAGAGAAGCTCGCCGCATTTACCGATGCTGGATTTGGCTCACTACGCCCGTTAGAAGGCGTGTTCTTGACCGGTAAGTCCGCGAAAGACCCCTTTACCGCCAAAATCAACGGGTTTCCGACCAAAGCTCTGCGCGAAGGCGTACTCGCTGATCGGATACCGCAGCTAGAGGCCTTCATGCTTCGGATCGAAGCCGCACGGGAACACCGCCTGGCCCTTGTTGCTGCGGAAAAAACGGCTGTTCTGCATCGATTTGCCGCTGCCTTCCTGCCCGAATACGAACGACGCAAGCAATTGCGTGGCTGGCTGGATTTCGATGATCTGATCCTGCGTGCGCGTCAGGTACTGAACGATCCGGCGGTGGCTGAGTGGGTGCTTTATCGTCTTGACGGCGGCATCGACCATATTCTGGTGGACGAGGCCCAGGACACCAGCCCGGATCAATGGGATGTCGTCGAAAAAATGGCGCAAGAATTCACCAGCGGGGAAGGCGCCAGATCCGGGGTTGAGCGCACGATCTTTGTGGTCGGCGACAAGAAGCAATCAATCTATTCCTTTCAAGGTGCAGACCCGCAGGCGTTTGATCGAATGCAGCTCGAATTTGGGCGAAAACTGGCGGAATCAGGCTCTAAACTGTGGGATTCAACGCTTGAGTATTCCTTCCGATCCTCCAGCGCGATCTTAAACCTTGTCGATATCCTGTTTGAAAACCACACAGAGGCGGGGTTTCACAAGGAAGCCCAGCACCGCGCCTTCAAAGCCGATCTGCCCGGTCGCGTGGATTTGTGGCCGGTGGTGGAAAAAGTCGAAGATGACACCGAGGGAGACTGGACCGATCCAGTCGATCGCCCCGGCGCGCGCCATCACACGATGATCTTGGCAGAGCGCGTCGCCAAAGCGATCAAGACGATGATAGATGACGGAACAACGATCCCTGAGGATGGTGAAACTTCGGGGCGGTTCGTGCGCCGGAAAGTTGAACCGGGTGATTTCCTGATACTGGTTCAGCGCAGATCCGACTTGTTTGCCGAGATCATTCGCGCCTGTAAGTCCGAAGGCCTGCCTATTGCGGGGGCTGACCGGCTGAAGGTTGGCGCCGAGCTCGCCGTCAAAGACTTGGCCGCTTTGCTGAGTTTCCTTGCTACCCCAGAAGACAGCCTATCGTTGGCCACCGTCTTGAAATCGCCGTTGTTTGGATGGTCAGAACAACAGCTTTTTGATCTGGCCCACCGCCGGGATGAACAATTTCTATGGGCGGCCTTGCGCAAGCGCAGCGCTGAATTCCCTGAAACGCTGTCCGTTCTCAACGATCTGAGGGGTCAGATCGACTTTTTGCGCCCTTATGACCTGATCGAGCGCATCCTGACCCGCCATGACGGACGGCGCAAATTGCTTGGCCGTTTGGGAGCCGAGGCTGAGGACGGTATTAACGCGCTGCTGTCGCAGGCCCTGGCGTATGAGCGGACTGATATTCCCAGCCTGACCGGATTTCTGGTGTGGATGCAGACCGATGATCTTGAAATCAAACGCCAGATGAGCGGTGTCGGCAATATGATCCGGGTCATGACGGTGCATGGCTCCAAGGGTTTGGAAGCACCCATTGTCATACTACCGGACACCGGCAAACGACAGCCCCCCCGCGACGCCGAGATTATGGTCGCGGGTGGCACACCGTTGTGGAAAGTTCCTGCGGATGCGTCGCCCAAGCTTGTGTCGCAAGCGCGGGATGAAGCGCGCAGCAAGGAAGAAAACGAACGGCTGCGATTGCTATATGTGGCTCTAACACGGGCAGAAAAGTGGTTGATCGTTGCGGCCGCTGGCGATGTCGGCAAAGATGGAACCAGCTGGTATCGGATGGTCGAAGCCGCGATGGAGCGGGCAGGGGCAACCGAATTGCCGAACTCGGACATCCGAAGATTATCGCATGGGGATTGGGACACCCTCCCTGTGGTCGAGCATGCTGAAACAATGCGGCCGCATATCGATTTGCCGGATGTATTCCTAAAACCCGCGCCAGAGCCGGTGATCCCCGCAGAAACACTCAGCCCGTCAGATCTGGTTGGCGCCAAAGCGTTGCCCAGCGATGTCGGGCAGGATGAAGTGGCGGCCAAACTTCGCGGAACCCGCCTGCATCTGCTGCTGGAACACTTACCCGGAACCGAGCAGGACCTATGGCCACAGCTTTGCGCCAGGGTTCTTCCCGATATGCGCGAAGCAGAACGGCAAGACCTTTTGTCCGAGGTCAACCGCGTCCTAACCGCTGATCATTTGCGACCGATCTTTACTGATGACGCGCTGGCCGAGGTCCCGATTTCGGCAGACCTGAATGGGCAGCGCATACACGGCGTTGTGGACCGTCTGATCGTGACGGAAACTGAAGTCCATGTGGTTGATTTCAAATCAAATGTGACCGTTCCAGCCCAGGCCGGGAGGTGCCCTGAGGGCCTGCTGCGGCAGATGGGCGCCTACGCGAAAGCCCTGGCGCAAATCTATCCGGACAAACAGATCCGAACCGCAATTCTGTGGACCCGAACAGCCGAGTTGATGTGGCTGCCACACGATCTTGTGACGGACGCGGTGTCGCGTAACCAGATATCTTGACCTCCCCCGCGGCGGCACCTACGTTCACTCCCCAAGCGCATCTCATTCAGGAGACAGAGTATGTCGACCGTAGCCGTCACCGACGAAACATTTGACGCCGAAGTCAAGAACTCGGACGTCCCAGTTGTTGTAGATTTCTGGGCCGAATGGTGCGGACCCTGTAAGCAAATCGGTCCCGCCCTGGAAGAACTGGCCTCTGAGTACAACGGCAAGGTGAAAATCGCCAAGGTCGATGTGGACAGCAATCCAAATGCCGCCGCCGCTATGGGCGTGCGCGGCATCCCCGCCTTGTTCATTTTCAAAGACGGTGAGGTGGTATCCAACCGCGCTGGTGCCGCCCCCAAAGCCGCGCTGCAAAGCTGGATCGACGAATCCATCTGATCTGGCAGTAACAGTATCATCAAAAGGCGCCTCAGATCGGGGCGCCTTTTTTGTTGAGCGAAGGGAACAGCTGATGGCAAAAACGCGGGTTCTTGTGGAATTCGGAATGGGCACGTCGCTGCGACGCACGGACTACACCGAGGCAGCGTTGCGTGCCGTCAAAGACGCGCTGTGGCACAACTCGGTCAATATGGCCGAGCTGTTCGGGTTTCCGAAGGAAGCGATGATCATTGATGTCGAGATCGGGGTGCAGCAACCGGATCAGGTTGATGTGGAGGCGCTAAAAGCTGTCTTCCCGTACGGCCAGCCCAACATTTCCGTGACCAAAGGCGGTTTGGACATCAACAAGCCGCATGGCGATGGCCGCACGGTCATAGCCAACGCTGCCCTGATTGTCTCGTTTAACATGGAGCCCGCGCAATGAGTGAAAAACGTATCATTCTGGAAATGGGCACGGGAAACGACCTGTATGGTCAGGATTACACCAAGGCCGCGCAACGCGCCGTGCAGGATGCGTTGCACCATTCTTCAATCACACTGTTTTCCAAGCTTGGCATCGACCATTCGGAAATGCGTGTATCCGTGACGATCGGTGTGCAGCAGCCCGACGCCGTGGATTGCGATCTGGTTGCCGCCGATCTGCCACGGGGTCGCGCCAAAGTTCGCGCCGTCAAAGGCGGGCTGGACGTCACCGACGATGAAGCGGGCACACGCCATGTTATCGCAACGGCCGCGATCGAGGCATTTTTGCCGGATCAAGCCGGCAAATATGTGCAGAGATGACAAAGAAAAAGCCGCTCGGATATCCGGGCGGCCGTTCCGTTACCTAGATCCGGGTTGGGATCAGAAGTTTGCGATATCCGCGCGCACCAGCCCGATGTCTTCCAGCTGAGCGTCAGTCAGATTCACCAGAATCTTGCGTGTCTTGCGGGCTTCATTCCATTCGACGGCACCGTCGAAAGCTTTGATGAAGGCGTCCACTACGTGCAGGATGAAAGCTGCTCCGAGCGGCGCATGAATATTTGCGGTCGTTGCCATTTGCGCAGTCCTTGTATTTGAAACAGCCGACCCCTTGTCGGTTGTAGGGCTCATGTAGTCTGTAGGGTGCGGACTCACAATTGCTGGTCCGGTAACCCCGGATTGCGTCCTGTGCATATCTTTTGTGCGGTTTATGAACGGGTTGCGCCAAAGACCTACCCGACCCATATAGGGTGCCGACGATAGTGGAGGCTTACATGGCAGACAGCGACTTTCCCGGATGGCACGGCACAACGATCATTGGCGTAAAAAAGGGCGGTCAGGTCGTCATCGCCGGTGACGGGCAGGTCAGCCTTGGCCAGACCGTGATCAAGGGCACTGCGCGCAAAGTGCGTCGTCTGTCACCCGGTGGGTTTGAAATTGTCGCCGGGTTTGCAGGATCCACAGCAGACGCTTTCACGTTGTTGGAGCGTCTGGAAACCAAGCTTGAGGCAACGCCTGGCCAACTGGCCCGCGCCTCGGTCGAGCTGGCGAAGGACTGGCGCACAGACAAATACCTGCAAAAACTTGAGGCGATGTTGATTGTCACCGACGGTAAAGACTTGTTTGTGATCACCGGGGCAGGGGACGTGCTGGAACCCGAACATAACGTGGCCGCCATCGGATCGGGTGGAAACTTTGCCCTTGCCGCCGCCCGCGCCATGATGGAAAGCGACAAATCGGCCGAAGACGTCGCCCGTCAGTCCATGGCGATCGCGGCTGATATTTGCGTTTACACCAATGGCAATCTGACGGTCGAGGCGATCTCAGGCTAACAAAGCTGAGATTTCTTTGCCCTTCCAGCGGCGGTGCATGCCGATCAGCCCGAGGATCGCCGCAACAATCACGATGTAATAGGGCACACGGATGTCGATGCTCATCAAGCCTCCGCCGATCAGGGACATCACCCCGCCAGCAAGGCAGAACACTGCCGTTGTGACCCCCATAACCCAACCCTGATCCGTTTCACTGACAGCCGAGGAAAACAGGCCCAAAAGGGTTGGGTATGAAACGCCGAAGAAGAAGTAGAAGAAGAACACGGGGATGTAGCTGAGCACGCCGCTGGGGCTAAAAGCAAAGGCGAACCCGCTAACCATCATGACCACAAGCGACGTGTAGATGATCGCGTGTTTGCTGAACCTCTCTTGCGCGGGTTTGACAAGGAAGGTGCTGGAAAAGGCCAGCGCAACGCCAATAACCACCATCGCCATGCTGCCGCCGATCACCCCATAGCCAAAAGCACTAGTGAGGAAATTGTCGACAAAGACATAAAAGGTGACATTCGCGATCATGAACAGCGCATAGACAGGCAGAATTTTCAGGACCATCGGATGTTCGCGCACCGCAATCAGGCTGTCTGTGATGTCGCGTGGACGGAACACAAACGCGGCGCGTTCAGTCCGGGTGTCCTTGAAGAAAAACGTCACCAGGAAGATCGCGATGAGAACCAGAACAAACGCGCCAAAGAACGGCGTTTTCAATGTTGCTACGCTGCCCAGCAGGGCGGTATCTGACAGCACTGCACCGATGATTGGCCCTCCGACCAGACCAAAGCTGACGCCGGTGATGATGTAACCCATATTGCGGTCGCGATCCGCCGCATCAGTGCTGCCATCAATCATGGCCGCCTGCGCAATAGGCTGGTTTCCGGCGGTGAACCCGGTGATGGACCGACCCACGATCAAAAGCAGCAGACTGTTTAGGTACAAGGCCACAATGGTCAGCGCGTAGCCCGCCAATGCGCCTGCCAGACAGACCAGAAGCGCATTTTTGCGACCGATCGAGTCCGAGACTTTCGAGACATAAACAACGCCCAGAAACCAGGACAGAAAGAAGCAACCGATCACCAGGCCATAATACAGGTGCCTACGGCCAGATGGCGTACTTTCCGGAAGGAATCCTGATTTTGTCTCCATGATTAGTGAGTTGATAATCGGGAAAACCAAGCCCTGCCCGATCAGGTCGACAAACACGACAAACAGCAACGTGATTTTGGCAATCTTTGTCATTTCGCAATCCTGACCACTCAAACCATTGAAATCACTTTAGCAGACGCTGATCGTTTGACCTATGGCGCTGTTGGTGGAAAGCAATTGCAAACCAAAGACGCCGTTGCTAACCAACGCTGCCAGCGAAATTGGCTTGGTTGTTTTCATGGTCGCCGTGATTACCTATGCCAAATGTCACCAATGCCGACCGAAAGGACTGCCCCTTGACCGACCTAACCCCGCGCGAGATTGTCTCGGAACTGGACCGTTTTATCATCGGTCAGAAAGACGCGAAACGCGCAGTGGCGGTGGCGTTGCGCAATCGCTGGCGGCGCAAGCAGTTGGCTGATGATATTCGTGATGAGGTCTATCCAAAGAACATCCTGATGATCGGGCCCACCGGCGTGGGTAAAACCGAAATCAGCCGACGTCTGGCCAAGCTGGCACGCGCGCCTTTCATCAAGGTCGAGGCAACCAAATTCACCGAGGTCGGCTACGTCGGTCGCGACGTGGAACAGATTGTCCGTGATCTGGCCGACGCTGCCATTCTGCAAACCCGCGAATTCATGCGCGAAGATGTGAAAGCAAAAGCCTATGAAGCCGCCGAAGATCGCGTGATCGAGGCCATTGCCGGAATCGACGCCCGCGACGGCACGCGCGAAATGTTTCGCAAGAAGCTTAAAGCAGGCGAACTGGATGATACGGTCATTGAGCTTGAGGTTGCCGACAGTTCGAACCCGATGCCGATGCTCGACATTCCAGGCCAACCCGGCAGCCATATGGGCATGATGAACCTGAGCGATATCTTCGGCAAAGCCTTTGGCGGACGTACTGTCAGACGCCGGATGACCGTCGCGGAAAGCTATGATCTTCTGATCGGGGAAGAAGCGGACAAGCTACTGGACGACGAAACCGTCAACCGAACCGCATTGGAGTCCGTGGAGCAAAACGGCATCGTATTCCTGGACGAGATCGACAAGGTCTGCGCGCGCGCCGACGCCCGCGGTGGCGATGTAAGCCGCGAAGGTGTGCAGCGAGATCTGTTGCCCCTGATCGAGGGCACGACTGTGTCCACCAAACACGGCGCGGTGAAAACTGACCATATCCTGTTTATTGCGTCGGGCGCGTTTCACATCGCCAAGCCGTCGGACCTGTTGCCAGAACTTCAGGGCCGTTTGCCTATCCGGGTCGAGCTTCGGGCGCTGACTGAAGAGGATTTCGTGCGTATCCTGACGGAGACCGACAATGCCCTGACCCGTCAATATACGGCCCTGATGGGCACCGAAAAGGTCACCGTTGATTTCACCAAGGATGGCATCGCCGCGCTGGCACGCATTGCGGCCGACGTAAACCAAAGCGTTGAAAACATAGGCGCACGTCGACTGTACACGGTGATGGAGCGTGTTTTCGAAGACCTGTCCTTTGCTGCACCCGACAAAGCAGGGGCGGAAATCACCGTCGATGCGCAGTTTGTTAGTGACAATCTGGGTGAATTGACCAAATCCGCTGACCTGAGTCGTTACGTTCTGTAACCAAATCAGCCAGAATTCGCTGCTTTATCGCAAGCGTTCACCTGTTGTCACTGGACGCGGTGCAGGAAATGAATAGCGTAGCGCAACGACACTCCGAGGTCTGATTGTGCTGCGCTATTTTATTATTCTCCTGACTGCTGTTACCTTGACTGCTTGTGTGGATCGCTCGATTTCCGAAACCGTCCCAAGCGCGCTACGGGTTGGAACACCCGAAACGGTCTTTGCCGTGACGTCGCGCGCACGCGAACCGGATGGGTCATACGGGTATCGCAGGGCAGAGCAGCTGCGGTATCTGGAGATGACGGTGTCAATTCCGCCGTCCCATACGCCGGGGACCCTGAAATTCTCTTACGCCGACCCGAATCCAGACAAACAATTTGTCTTGGCCGATGTTACCGAGTTTTCCGGCCCGCAAGATCTCCGGAAACGGCTGACAGGTGTGAAAGAAGTCACCATTTTTGTTCACGGGTACAATGCAACTCAGACCGAAACCGCGTTTCGGGCTGCACAGCTGTCGCATGACATCGGAATTCCTGGGTCGATCCTGATTTATTCCTGGCCAAGCCAGGCCCGCGGGATTGGCTATGCTTATGATCTGGACAGCATGTTGTTTGCGCGGGACGGGTTAGAGCGCACGATCCGCGAGCTAAAAGCGATGGGGGTGACCCATGTGAACGTTCTGGCGCATTCCATGGGCGGCGCCCTGACAATGGAAATGATGCGTCAAGCAGAGCTGCGGAAACCTGGCTGGTCCAGACGTAACATTGAAGGCGTCATTCTGATTTCGCCGGATCTGGACGTAGATCTGTTTCGAACGCAGATGGACAGCATCAAAAACCCTCCGGATCCGTTTGTTGTGATGGTGTCAAAAAAGGACAAGGTCCTGAATATCTCGGCCCGGCTGCGCGGCACTGCTGACAGCAAAAGGTTAGGCAACATAGACTCGATTGAGCAACTGGAAGACTACCCGATCAGCGTGATCGACACGACCGCGTTCAACAGCGATGCTGGGTCATCGCATTTCGTTGCAGCGACGTCGCCTGCGCTTTTGTCCATCCTCAGCTCTGTTCGGCGCGTCAACAACACCTTCGGACGCGACCGACCGGGGGTGAAAGCCCTGGTTCCAGCGACCGAAATCAATACTGACGGCGCCACAGAAATCGTATTGACCGAGACGGGAGCGGCACAGGTCACCTCTCCGTGACACAGTTTCACCTGCGCCAATACCTGCGCCAAAATGCAACCTGGCTTGGCGCAGGGGTTTTGTTGACCTTTCTGTCCAGCTTTGGTCAGACGTTCTTTATCTCGATCTTCGCGGGTGAAATCCGGTCAGAGTTTGGGCTAAGCCATGGCGCGTGGGGTGGGCTATATACGCTGGGCACAACCGTTTCGGCCATCGTGATGATCTGGGCCGGCGGGTTGACCGATGTCTTTCGTGTACGTGTCCTGGGACCGATTGTTTTGGCCGGTCTGACATTGGCAGCCGTTGCCATGGCGCTGAATTCCTGGGTGGTTCTGCTGCCTGTTGTCATCTTCTTGTTGCGTCTTTTTGGCCAGGGGATGAGCACACACCTGGCCCTGGTCGCAATGGCACGCTGGTTCACAGCCACGCGCGGTAAAGCCCTTTCGATTGCGGCAATCGGATTTGCGATTGGTGAGGCACTGCTGCCGCTGACCTTTGTGGCTGCAATGGTGCTTCTGGATTGGCGCTGGCTGTGGATGTTTGCTTCCGGCATCACCCTTCTGGGTATCCCTGTATTGATGCGTTTATTGCGACAGGAAAGAACACCGCAAAGTCTGGCTGACAAATACTCGTCCACCGGCATGCAGGGCCGTCACTGGACCCGGCGTGAGGCTTTGTTCCATCCGCTGTTCTGGTTCATTGCGCCCTCAGTGCTGGCGCCATCCGCCTTCACCACCGCGTTCTTTTTCCACCAAGTCTATCTGGCCGAAGTCAAAGGCTGGCAACATATCCAGCTGGTCGCCCTGTTCCCCATCTTCACCGCCGTATCACTGCTTTCGATGTTCGCCACGGGATGGGCTTTGGACAAATGGGGCACTGCACGCATGATGCCGTTCTATCAGCTGCCCTTTGCCATGGGCTTTGTCACTCTGGCGATGTCGACCACGATCAGCGGCGCCATGGTCGGGTTGGTGTTTCTGGGCCTAACCGTCGGGGCAAACAACACGTTACCCAGCGCCTTTTGGGCCGAGTTCTACGGTACGCGGCATATTGGGTCGATAAAGGCGCTGGTCACGGCAGTCATGGTACTTGGGTCAGCCATCGGACCGGGTCTGACCGGCATTCTGATTGATTATGGCGTTTCGCTCGACACCCAGTTCCTGTGGATCGGGGCATTCTTTCTGCTGGTGTGCCTGTTAGTGTGGATCGGGGTGACCCGTGCCGCACGTACACTCTAACGAGTACGCCGCAAATAGACGTAGTAAGCGCCGTCGCCGCCATGGCTGATATGGGCAGGCGAAACCTGCATCACCGCCTGCGCCAATGGGTGCAGAGACAGCCATTTCGGCACCTGATTGCGCAAGACGCCACGCGGCGTTGGAATCGGCCCGGGCTCATCCCGGTCTTTTCCCTTCCCGGTCACCACCAGAACCAAGCGCTTGCCCTGTGCCTGCGCATTCAAGATGAAGCGGATCAGCGCCGGATGGGCCGTATCAACCCGCATACCATGTAGGTCAAGCTTGCCTTCGGGCTTCAGCTTGCCGCGTTTCATCCGATTGAACGCCTTGACATCCATCTGAACCGGCGCCGCTCTGAGCGTTTCGGTTACTGAAGGCTTGAGGCTGTTCCCGGATGGTTTTGCGCGGTGGTTTTGCCCCAGTTCGAATGCGTCAATCCGGGGTTTCGGACTTTTCTTTGGCTTTGGCTTGGGTAGGGGTGTTGGATGAACAGCCTGCGGGATTTCAGGGTGCAACCGTTCCGCCTTTTGCGCGACCTTCCGCCAAAGCTCCACCTCTTCAGCTGTCAGTTTGCGCCGGGTCATCAGAATTCATCCGGCAACAAGGCGTAAGCGCGTTGTATCGGCAGTAATACCACCATTCGACCCGGATCTTTCAATTGCCCGGCGGCCTGACCCGCTTCATCTCCAGTACCGAAAAAGATATCGGCCCGCTGGGCGCCCTTGATGGCCGATCCTGTATCCTGCGCGATCATCAACCGGCGGATCGGGTCTTTGCCATCCTTTTCCACCCAGACCGGTGCGCCAAGCGGCGTAAAAGCAGGGTCGGCGGCAATGCTGCGCATCGTGGTCACGGATCGGTTCATCGCCCCCAACGGCCCGAATTCCGGCGCCACCCGTGTGACTTCGCGGAAAAACACATAGGACGGGTTGTGAAATAGAAGCTCTGCGCCGGCCTCTGGGTTCTTGCGCACCCATGCGCGGATCATCTGGGCGCTGACCTCATGCGCGCCTAAGATACCACGCCGAACCAGCTCGACCCCGATTGAGCGATAGGGGTGTCCATTTGCGCCGCCATATCCGACGCGCAAAGCGCCGCCATCTGGCAAGCGCACACGGCCCGAGCCCTGAATTTGAAGAAAAAACAGTTCGACCGGGTCATCGACCCACGCAATCTCTAACCCGCGGCCCTGCATCGCATCGCCAGTCAGAATGTCACGGCGGCTGAGCCATTGCCCGGCTTCGCGGGCCTCGGGCGGCATCTTGTAGATCGGGTATTTGAACCGATCCGAACGCGATCTGGACCCATCAAGTTCTGGTTCGAAATATCCGGTAAACAGCGCGTCATTCCCGTCCTCAACCAGAACAGGCCGGAAAAACAATTCGAAAAATGAACGGGCGGCATCGGCTTCATACGATCGGGCCGCACCACAAAGCGCCCGCCAATCTGGCCCAGCCAGATCACCACATGTGTTCAAAAAAACCGAAAGGGCTGCCCCGTGATCGTCGGCAGCCCAGCCATCAAGATCTTCGAATGACAGGATAGAGCGCGTCGCCTCTGCTCCGGCGGCGCTGGCAGAGGTCATGACACCCACCAATAGTAGCGACCGGAGCGTTGCAATCATGCGTCCGTGGCAACAAGCAGCCAGTTTGGATCGTCCTTGCCCATTACTCGGGCAAAGGTCCAGCTGTCCTTTTGGCGTTTGATCGTATTGGGGTTGCCTTCGATGATATCACCACCGCGATCACGCACGACCGATGTCAGTTCGCCCACAAAGCGCATGGTGATTTCCGCCTGATTGGTATCCTTGTCGAATTTTGCATCCGACAGTGTGGTTTCGCGCACACCAACAAATTCAGCTTCGATTGTCAGACCCTGATCTTCGCGCGCGGAAACAACCGATACGAAGGTGTCGAACACCTCTTCCGACAGGAACGGCTGAATCTCGTCAAGATTTCCCTTCTCGAAGCCCATCACGATCATCTCGTAAGCGCCGCGCGCGCCCTGCACGAATTCTGTGACGGAAAAACTGGGCTCGACCCGCTTCATCGCAGCCAAAGTCTGGGCCTGATCGCTGTCTTCGGGCACATGATCCGTAATGTCATGATCCGGACCACCTTCAATAACTTCGAAATCGCCACGGGATTTGCTTGCATTGGGCTGCTGTTGCAGCGGTGGTTTTTCGAAACCTTCGCGCGTGCCCAAAACGCTTCTCAGGCGGAGGATCAGGAAAACAGCAATGCCAAGTAGCACCAAAAGCTGGATCATGGGGTGGTTGCTCATTTCATTCTCTTTTCAGCGCCGAGACTTTGTGTACACGGCCTCATGCCACTATGTAGGTGACAGTTGGTGGCAAGTCCACAGCCCCAGCTATGAGAAAGGATAGCGCAAATGTACCTGTTCTTGGCATTTTTGTTGGTGCCTATCATCGAAATCGCTCTGTTCATTCAGGTTGGCGGGTTGATCGGTCTTTGGCCTACGCTTGCGATTGTAGTCCTGACAGCGGTTTTGGGCACCGTTCTGGTTCGGACACAAGGTCGCATGGCACTGGGACAATTGCAGCGTTCATTTGCCGAACTTGATGATCCGACCGAGCCGCTTGCCCACGGCGCCATGATCCTGCTGTCGGGGGCATTGCTGCTGACGCCGGGCTTTTTCACAGACGCAGTTGGGTTTGCCCTGTTGATCCCGGGCTTCAGGATGGCGGTTTTTCGCTATCTGAAATCCAAAGTCAAAGTCACTCAGTTTCAGATGGGTCCAGGCCCTGGCTTTCAAAACACCAAAGCCCCGTTTGGTCAGGGTGACGTGATTGACGGAGAATTCACCGAGGTTCGGCCCAGAAAAAACCCTTCAAAGCCGTCCAAATGGGTAGAAGGCCCGCCCGAGCATTGAGGTGTCGCGCCCAACTTGCTAAGCAGTGGCGATTTTTACATTTGGAGTAGATCCATGGCCGAAGAAAACGCTGCAGAAAACACTGCGGCACCATCCGCCCCGCAGGTTCAGATGCGTGTTTTGGGGCAGTTCATCCGGGATATGTCGTTTGAGAACGTGATGGCTCAAAAAGGCGTGTCCGGGGATGTTCAGCCCGAAATCGCCGTTCAAGTGAACCTCGATGCCAAGAAGCGCCCGACCGATAATCAATACGAAGTGTCGATCAAGCTGAACCTGAAATCTAAGGCCAAAGGTCTGGAAGACGTGCTGTTCCTTTGCGAGCTTGACTACTGCGGTCTGTTCCACATCGAAGGTGTGCCAGAGGATCAACTGCATCCGTTCCTGATGATCGAATGCCCGCGGATGTTGTTCCCATTCCTGCGCCGCATCGTCAGCGATATTACCCGTGACGGTGGCTATCCGCCGGTCAATCTGGACAATATCGACTTTGTCAGCCTGTATCGCAATGAGTTGGCGCGCCGCCAGGCGCAGCAGGCGCAAAGCGCTGACGCTTAAGGTTTTAACCCGCGCCTGACCGGATCAGGCGCGGGTCCAAAGGGCGTTTTCGCCCAGCTTCTCAACAAAAGTCTCATGCGCTGCTTGCTCATCTTCGGTAATTCGAGATGGCAGTGCCGTTGCGCGTGGGGATGGGCGCCAGTCATCACCGCCACCTGCGGCTGTCGAACCCGATGCAGACAGGCCAAAATCGGGTTGCCGCCCGCCGATCAGCTCCAGATACACCTCGGCCAGAATTTCAGAGTCGAGCAAAGCGCCATGCAATACCCGGTTCGAGTTATCGATGTTGAACCGCCGGCACAGAGCATCCAGCGACGCGGGCGAGCCCGGAAAGCGTTTGCGCGCAATCGCCAGCGTGTCGAGCGCCTGATCCATCGGCAGCGGCGGCAGGCCCATCCAGCCAAGTTCGGCGTTCAGGAACTTCATATCGAACGACGCATTGTGGATCACCAGTTTCGCGTCGCCAACAAAATCGCGGAATCCCTGACCCACTTTGGCGAAGACTGGCTTGTCTTTCAGGGTCACCTGACCTTTTTCAATCGGGCGCGGTGGCTCCAGAAGGTCGGGTCCAATGCCGTGAACACCAAACGCCTCTTCGGGCATGGATCGTTCCGGGTTGATATAGACATGATAAGTTTCGCCGGTGGCCACGTGGTTCCACAGCTCAACCGCGCCGATCTCTACAATCCGATCACCGCTTTCGGGGTCAAATCCCGTGGTTTCGGTATCGAGTACAATCTCACGCATCTGCCAATCTCGCCCGTATCTGCCTGACCACATCCTGCACCTGTGCGCGGGCATGGTCCAGTGTGTCGGTGACAATCACATAATCCGACCGCGCAGATTTTTCGTCATTTAGCATCTGTTTGGCGCGGATCTGTTCAAACTGTGCCTCGGTCATCGTTCCACGCTCCATCACACGGCGCGTCTGCTCCTCGGCTGGGATCGACACGCAAGCCACGGCGTCCATTGCCGCGTCACCCCCAGTTTCAAACAACAGTGGGATGTCAAACACCAAAATATCTGCGGTCGTGCTGTCGCGAAATGCGGCCCGATCTGCAGCCACCAGTGGATGCACAATCGTTTCAATGGTTTTCAAGGCTGCCGGATCACCTGAAATAATCTGCTTTAGCGCGTCCCGGTTCACGGCACCATCCGCGACCGCAGAAGGAAAGGCAGTTCTCATGGGCTCAACCGCTGCGCCACCTTTTGAATACAGCCGGTGAACGGCATCATCCGCATCCCAAAGCGCACATCCTTCGTCGACAAACATTTGTGCTGTGGTGCTTTTGCCCATTCCAATGGACCCAGTCAGACCCAAGGCGAAGCTCATGCCAAAGCAGCAGCGCGGGTGTCTGCGTCTACGTCAGGGCGAATTCCAAACCAGCGCTCGAATCCAGGTACGGCTTGGTGCAACAGCATTCCCAATCCGTCGACCGTGGTGCATCCAGCATCGTCAGCTGTTTGCAAAAGACGCGTTTTCAAAGGGGTGTAGACCAAATCGGTGACCACAGCACCGGGCTGCAACCCATCCAACGGCACCCGCAATTCCGGCTGGCCCTGCATGCCCAAAGATGTTGTGTTGACCACCAGCTCTGCGTTTTCAATCACATTACCCGCCTGAACCCAATCGACCACTCTAATGCGCTGGCCGAACTCCTCTTTCAAATGATCCGCTCGGGCCCGAGTTCGATTGGTCAGCAGTATTTCCGGAACTCCGGCATCCGCAAGGGCCTGCAAGACAGCACGCGCCGCGCCTCCGGCGCCAAACACAACGGCCGGGCCATCCGAGGCGCTCCAGTCGGGCGCACCGCTGCACAGGTTTTCCATGAATCCGTATCCATCCGTGTTGTCGGCATGAATTGACCCGTCGTCACGAAACACCAGCGTGTTCGCAGCGCCGATGACCGTCGCCCTGTCCGACGCGTGATCGGCCAGCCGCAACGCAGCCTCTTTATGTGGAACCGTAACGTTTGCGCCGACAAAGCCCGCCTTTGGCAATGTTCGCAAAACGGTCTCGAGATCTACCGGAACCACGTCCATTGGAACATAATGCCCCGGCAAACCATAGGTTTTCAGCCAATGACCATGCAGCTTGGGTGAGCGCGAGTGCCCAATGGGATGCCCAATCACACCAGCCAGCGGAACCCGAGTGTCCGTCATTGATCAATCACCCCTTTGACAGCCAGAAAATTTAGCAGCTCCAGTAAAGGCATACCCAAGACGTTAAAATAGTCCCCGTCAATGGTGGCGAACAGGCGCACGCCTTCTTCTTCCAGCTTGTAGGCCCCGACAGCATGGCGGATGCTGTCCCAATTCCGCGCGACATAATCGTTCAGATATGCATCGGAACTGGCGCGCATGCGAAGACGTACCTGGCCAACATGCCGCCAGACCGGTTCACCATCCTGATAGATCACCGCAGCTGATAGCAGCATGTGCCGCTTGCCCCGCATCATCTTAAGCTGCGCCAACGCCTCTTCTCGCGTATCGGGCTTTGACAACAATCGGCCCTCAAAATCCAGAACCTGATCGCACCCAAGAACCATTGGCCCCGGGTTCTTGTCACTGATCCTGCGCGCCTTCATTTCTGCCAGCGCGTCCGCAACATCGCGGGGCGGGGCATCCTCTGCCAACAGCGCGCGTTTCATGGTATCCTCATCTACGCGCGCGATCTGAACGGTATGAGGCACCCCTGCGTTTTCCAGCAGCTGCGTTCGGATTGAAGACCCTGATGCCAGGATGATGGGGACAGACATGTGGACAACCCCGTGCGCAAATCATTGAGAGTTCTGGGGTGCTTTTTATGGTTTTCCGGTTGACACGCAACCCTGGGAGTCTCGCGTCAGACTTCCCCGAGTCGCCCTAAAAAAGTCCAGCAGGGACAAGAATAATTGTGACAAAAGGAACAACTCAAGTTTCCGGAACTACCCAGAGAGTTATCCCCACCAGAGTGATGATATTTTCGTTATAAGTACTTGTTTTAATTGTGTTAAATTTCGTATTAACAGAATCACTTGTGATGGAAAAGATTCTGTCCACCTGGGGAAAACATAGGTGTAAAAAAGTAATCCACTGATTCCGGCCTCCCTACAAAACCATCATCCTTTTTCTTTTCTTATATTTTTATTAGGTAGGTCCCGAACAAAGCCGAGAACCAAAATGACCGATCTTCTTTTCACGCTGTACCCATGGGTGAAGTCGCTTCATATCATGGCCGTCATCTCGTGGATGGCTGGTCTGTTCTATCTTCCCAGATTGTTCGTCTATCACGTCGAAAAAGCGCAGTCCGTCGATGGGGCGCAAGAGATTTTCTTCGAAATGGAGCACAAGCTGCTGCGCGTGATTATGGGACCCGCAAGTATGGTGGCCTGGGTGTGCGGATTGATCATGGTCTTTACTCCCGGCATCGTCGGCTGGGATTACAGCTGGCCCTGGGTCAAAGGCGCAGCTGTGATCGGCATGACGTGGTTTCATCATTGGCTGATGGCACGGCGTAAAGACTTCTTAGAGGGGCGTAACACGCTCACAGGGCGTCAGTACCGCATGATGAACGAGGTTCCCACCGTCTTGATGGTAGTGATCGTTCTGGCCGTGATATTGAAATTCTGAGGCCTGTTTGACTCCGACCGCTTTGGCGCTTATGAAAGGCGCAACACGCCCGTCCGGGCGGCGTATCTTCCAAGTTGAAATTCCATTCTGGTGCCGCGATCCCTGCGGCCGAGGTCCGTATCATAATGACTACTGAATCCCTAAATCTGGCTGATCTGAAAGCCAAAAGCCCCAAAGACCTTCTGGCCATGGCCGAAGAGCTGGAAATCGAAAACGCCTCGACCATGCGAAAAGGCGAAATGATGTTCCAGATCCTGCGCGAACGCGCAGATGAGGGCTGGGTCGTGGGCGGTGACGGTGTGCTTGAGGTTCTGCAGGATGGGTTCGGCTTTCTGCGGTCGCCCGAGGCGAACTATCTGCCCGGCCCGGATGATATCTATGTCTCTCCGGATATGATCCGCCTGCACTCGCTGCGCACCGGTGACACGGTCGAGGGTGATATCAAAGCCCCTGATGAGAGTGAGCGCTATTTCGCGCTAACCAAAGTTACCAAGATCAACTTTGAAGAGCCCGAGAAAGCCAAGCACAAGGTTGCTTTTGACAACCTGACACCGCTCTATCCGGATGAGCGTCTGAAGATGGAGATCGAAGATCCGACCATCAAGGACAAATCGGCCCGCGTGATTGACTTGGTCTCACCCATCGGGAAAGGCCAGCGGTCGCTGATCGTGGCACCTCCACGGACCGGTAAAACGGTCATCCTGCAAAATATCGCGCATTCGATCGAACAGAACCATCCGGAGTGCTACCTGATCGTTCTGCTGATCGACGAACGCCCGGAAGAGGTGACCGACATGCAGCGTTCGGTGAAGGGTGAGGTTGTTTCTTCTACCTTCGACGAACCGGCGACGCGCCACGTGGCTGTGTCTGAGATGGTGATCGAAAAAGCCAAGCGTTTGGTCGAACATAAACGAGATGTTGTTATTCTTCTCGATTCAATCACAAGACTTGGTAGGGCTTTTAACACAGTAGTCCCATCTTCGGGTAAAGTTCTAACCGGTGGTGTGGATGCAAATGCCCTGCAACGACCGAAGCGTTTCTTTGGTGCGGCACGGAATATCGAAGAGGGTGGCTCGCTGACCATCATCGCCACCGCGCTGATCGACACTGGTAGCCGGATGGACGAAGTGATCTTTGAAGAATTCAAAGGCACCGGTAACTCGGAAATCGTGCTGGATCGCAAGATCGCAGACAAGCGCGTGTTCCCTGCGATCGACATCCTCAAATCCGGTACGCGGAAAGAGGACCTGCTGGTCGATAAGGGCGATCTGGCCAAGACCTTTGTTCTGCGCCGCATCCTCAACCCGATGGGCACCACCGACGCGATTGAGTTCCTGTTGTCCAAGTTGAAACAGACCAAGACGAACGGTGAGTTCTTCGATTCGATGAATACCTGACACAGGTCTTAACCGACGCGAGGCCTTCGAATGGATACGATCTTCGCCTTGGCCAGCGCACAAGGCAAAGCCGGAGTGGCCGTCATTCGCTTGTCTGGCCCGCACGCGCATCACGCTGCAGCCACTCTTACTGGCGGAGAGTTGTTTGCCAGAGGTATGAAGCTGTGTACGCTTCGTGACTCGTCTGGGTCACGTTTAGATGATGGGCTGGTTCTGACCTTCCAGGCACCCGCAAGCTTTACCGGCGAAGATGTGGCCGAACTGCAGATCCACGGAAGTACGGCTTCAGTAAACGCTGTGCTGCGGTGTCTGTCCGAGGCGGATGGCCTGCGCTTGGCAGACCCCGGTGAGTTCACACGTCGGGCCTTGGAAAACGGAAAGATGGATCTGACGCAGGTCGAAGGACTTGCGGATCTGATTGACGCCGAAACTGAGGCGCAGCGGAAGCAGGCTCAGACCATTCTTGCCGGTAAGCTGGGCGGGCTGGCGGAACGATGGCGACGCGATTTGATACGTGCAGCCTCTCTGTTGGAAGCGGTCATCGACTTTGCTGATGAGGAGGTTCCAACAGATGTGACACCCGAAGTACATGATCTTGTATCGGGTGTCATGACCGATCTGAAACGCGAGGCGGCCGGTGTTAAGATAGCCGAACGGATCCGAACCGGGTTTGAAGTTGCCATTGTTGGTCTGCCGAATGCAGGAAAATCCACATTGTTGAATGCATTGGCCGGGCGTGAAGCGGCGATTACATCTGAATACGCGGGAACGACCCGGGATGTCATCGAAGTCCGAATGGATCTGGCGGGATTGCCGGTGACTTTGTTGGACACGGCAGGATTGCGGGACACCCAGGACTATGTAGAAAACCTGGGAATCGAGCTGGCCAGAAAGCGCGCCGAGGCGGCAGACCTTCGGGTGTTCTTGACGGAATCACCAAAGGAACTGGGTGTTCCAATGCAAGACGGTGACATCCAGGTTTTGCCCAAAGCAGACCTGCGAGCAGAGTCAGACGGTGGCATCTCTGGTAAGACGGGGCAGGGTATCGATACGCTGATATCCCAGATTTCGTATATAATCGGTCATAGATATACTAGCCATGGTATCGCCACACGCGAACGTCATCGTGTTGCGATTGTTAAAGCTGTGGATGCTCTTGGATCAGCAATGGCGGTTCTGGAATCAGGCCCAGACTTGTATGATATCGCAGCGGAAGAGCTGCGAACTGCGATCCGGGCCCTTGAATCTCTGGTCGGAAGAATAGATGTCGAAACCCTGTTAGATGAAATCTTCTCCAGCTTTTGTCTCGGTAAGTGAGGAGTGTTTCACGTGAAACATTCGAATTTCGATGTGGTTGTGATTGGTGCAGGTCATGCGGGCACCGAAGCTGCGCATGCGGCCGCGAGAATGGGTGCGGCCACAGCTCTGGTAACGCTGTCGGCGGCAGATATCGGTGTTATGTCCTGTAACCCGGCAATTGGAGGACTGGGAAAAGGGCACCTGGTGCGAGAGATTGATGCACTGGATGGTGTCATGGGCCGAGTTGCGGATCGTGCGGGTATCCAGTTTCGCTTATTGAACCGTAGGAAGGGACCTGCCGTTCAAGGACCGCGCACGCAAGCGGACCGGTCGTTGTACAAGGCAGCGATGCAACAGGAAACTCAGGGCCAAGAACATCTTTCGGTGATCACTGGCGAAGTCGTTGATTTTCTGATGGATGGTGATCGCGTTGCAGGAGTGAAGCTAGGCGACGACTCAGAGATCCCGGCACGTGCTGTCATCCTGACATCCGGCACCTTTCTGCGCGGCGTTATCCATATCGGCGACATTTCTCGCCCGGGTGGCCGTATGGGGGACCGCCCCTCTGTCAAGCTGGCCGAGCGTCTGGACAGCTATAAACTTCCCATGGGGCGGCTCAAAACTGGTACTCCACCGCGTCTGGATGGCCGAACAATTGACTGGTCCGATCTGGCTCGTCAGGACGGTGACGACGAACCGATACTGTTCTCGTTCCTTTCCACATCGGTTATTGCGCCGCAAATCGCTTGCGGAATCACACACACGAACGAACGCACACACGAAATCATCGAAAAGAACCTGGCCAAATCTGCGATGTATGGCGGCCATATCGATGGCGTAGGGCCAAGATATTGTCCTTCGATCGAAGACAAGATCGTTCGGTTTGCCGACAAGGACTCTCATCAGGTCTTCCTCGAACCCGAAGGTGTCAACGATCATACGATTTACCCAAACGGTATTTCGACCTCTCTGCCACAGGATGTTCAGCTAGATTACGTGCGCTCGATCAAAGGGCTTGAAAAAGCTGATATTCTGCAACCGGGATATGCGATTGAGTACGATTACGTAGATCCGCGCGTGCTGACCGCGTCCTTGTCGCTGCCAGAAATCCCGGGACTATATCTTGCGGGTCAAATCAACGGTACAACAGGATATGAGGAGGCGGCGGCCCAAGGTATGGTAGCTGGCCTGAATGCGGCGCTGGAAGTTCATGCCCGTGAGCCTGCTCACTTCACTCGGGCGGACAGCTATATTGGCGTTATGATCGATGATCTGACGACACGTGGTGTTGCTGAACCTTACCGCATGTTCACCTCTCGGGCCGAGTTCCGCCTTTCGTTGCGCGCGGACAATGCCGATCAACGCCTGACACCACTCGGCCTGAATCTGGGGTGCGTAGGCGCGACCCGACGATCTCATTTTGAGAAGAAAATGCACCAACTTGATGCAGTAAAATCAAGACTGACCGACCGAACTTTTACGCCAAAAGAGGTGCGGTCCGCGGGCATAAACATCAATCAGGATGGGAATCGTCGCGACGGTATGGCGATCCTTGCATTCCCGGATGTTTCTTTTGATGGTTTGTTGCCTTTGATTCCTGATCTTCACGATGTTGAACCGGGAATCCGCCAGCAAGTCGAGCGTGATGCACTGTATGCGAATTACATTGCCCGACAACAAAGGGATGTCGACGCAATGAAGCGCGATGAAGCTTATGTAATCCCGCGGGTATTTGACTATTTCGCGCTGGATGGATTGTCATCCGAGATGAAGCAGAAGCTTTCTCAGGCCAAGCCAGAGAACATCGCGCAGGCCAGTCGGGTGGAGGGGGTTACGCCGGCTGCCCTAACACTGGTTCTTGCCAAACTTCGCAAAGAAGCCAGGCGCGCATGACACCCGAGTATTCTCTTTTTAAGGATTTGAATGTTTCACGTGAAACATTTTCCCGGCTCACAACATACGTCGATTTGGTAAGGCGATGGAATCCCAAGATCAATCTGGTCTCTCGAAACAGCCTGTCGGAAATCTGGGAGCGTCACATCCGTGATTCCGTTCAAGTTTACAGATGTGCTGATGAGTTTCGAAGCTGGGTGGATCTTGGCAGTGGTGGCGGTTTCCCGGGTATGGTTTGCGCCATAATGGCAGCTGATGAATCGCCGCGAGCCCGTTTTTCGCTTGTAGAAAGCGATCAAAGAAAGTCCGCGTTTCTACGCAGTGTCGCGCGGGAATGCGGCCTTGATTGCAAAGTCATCTCCAAGCGAATCGAGGCTGTTGATGGGCTGGGCGCAGATATAGTATCAGCCCGAGCTTTGGCAGATCTGCGCACGTTATTGTCGTTTTGTGACAGGCATTTAAGTAAAAATGGGACAGCTTTGTTGCCGAAAGGCGCAAACTGGAAAAAAGAGCTAGGCGAAGCGCGCGAGGAATGGAATTTCGACGCGGAGCCGATTACAAGTTTAACTGAACCCCAGGCCGTTATCCTTAAGATCAAAGGAGTATCACGTGGTTGATCTGTCTCGTCCTTCAGGGCCTCGTATTATTGCGGTAGCCAATCAGAAGGGCGGGGTTGGAAAAACGACGACGGCGATCAATCTGGCAGCGGGTTTGGCTGAAGCTGGCTGCAGGGTTTTGGTGGTTGATCTTGATCCACAGGGAAACGCATCAACCGGCTTGGGTGTAGAGGATCGGGATTGGACCACTTATGATCTGATCCTTGATGACGCGCCGCTTGAGGCGGTTGTACAGGAAACGGAAATCGGCGGCTTATATGTTGTTCCGGCGACTGTGGATCTGAGCTCGGCTGATATTGAGCTCATTTCGAATGAAAAACGCAGCTATCTTTTGCATGATGCATTGCGCCAAACCGCAATCGATCCATTTGAGCTAGATTTTGTCCTGATTGATTGCCCGCCATCGCTGAACCTGTTGACCGTGAACGCAATGGTCGCGGCCCATTCCATACTGGTTCCGCTGCAAAGTGAATTCTTTGCTTTGGAAGGGCTTTCGCAACTCATGCTCACGATTCGAGAGGTGCGGCAGACCGCGAATCCGGACCTGAGAATCGAAGGTGTTGTGTTGACCATGTATGACAACCGCAACAACTTGTCCCGTCAGGTCGAAAAGGATGCACGTGACAATCTGGGAGAGATGGTCTTTAAGACCAAGATACCCAGAAATGTGCGGGTCAGCGAAGCGCCGTCTTATGCGCTGCCAGTTTTGCAATATGACTCGGGCTCGCTTGGAGCGATGGCTTATCGGCATCTGGCACGCGAGGTCATGCACAAGAACAATAAAGCCGCCGCCTGAGCGGTAGTGAGGAGGGCGACGTGAGCGCCAAAAAGACAAAACCAAGGGGCTTGGGGCGCGGGTTGTCTGCCCTAATGGCCGATGTCACGCAGGATTCCGAGGGGCGCTTGCCGACGACGTCGCGGCGCCCTGACCTGAATGTTCCGATTGAAAAGCTGCGCGCCAACCCAAACCAGCCACGCCGGACCTTTATGCCCGAGCAGCTAGATGAACTGGCTGCATCGGTGAAGGAAAAAGGCATCATTCAGCCTTTGATCGTCCGTTCAGTGGGTGGTGGCGCGTACGAGATCGTAGCGGGCGAACGGCGCTGGCGCGCTGCGCAAATGGCACAACTGCATGAAATCCCTGTAATTGTTCGTGAATTTGACGACACCGAGGTTCTGGAAGTCGCGATTATCGAAAACATTCAGCGGGCAGATCTGAACGCGGTGGAAGAAGCGGCAGGCTACAAACAGCTTATGGACCGCTTTGGCCACACTCAAGAAAAGCTTGCCGAAGCGCTGGGAAAAAGCCGAAGCCATATCGCCAACCTTCTGCGCCTGCTTTCGCTGCCAATGGATGTGCAGTCGTTTGTAATACAAGGAAAACTATCTGCCGGGCATGCAAGGGCTTTGATCACCGCAGAGAATCCGTCAGAGCTGGCCAAGATCATCGTTCGCGATGGTTTGTCGGTGCGTGCGACGGAAAGCCTGGTTAAAAAACAGCAACAAGGCGAAGTAGAGCGCCCAACACCTCGGTCCAGAAACCTAGATTCGGGGAAAGATGCGGATACGCGCGCCTTGGAAAAGGATTTGTCAGCCATCCTTGCGATGAAAGTGACAATCAATCACAAGCCGGGTACGGAAACGGGGCAGGTGGTGCTGACCTATGAAAACCTGGACCAGCTTGACGATCTTTGCGCCAAGCTCAGCCGTTAGGGCGGGTCCAGATAAAGACCATAACGCCAGACAAGACGATGGCCTGAATGATCAGTACATGATTTGGCGCCGACATCACGACGGATAATCCAAACACGGCGGCAACGGACACAGTTGCCGCTTTTTTTGCACCGGGTCGAATTGCGCCCGAGTTTTGCCAATCCTGGATCATTGGGCCAAATACCCGGTGGCTGAGCAGCCAATTGTGCAGCCTGGACGAAGAGCGGGCGAAAAAGAACGCGGCCAGTAAAAGAAAAGGGACCGTTGGCAACAGTGGTAGCACGATTCCGATCACGGCCAGTGCGACACATAGCAATCCCAGCGCAGCCCAAAGATAATGCATGCGCTACCCTAATAGCTCTCGGATGACAGCGTTCAGAACAGCGCGCCCGTCCTTGGTTGCAATAAGCCTGCCGTCTTGAAGCGTGATCATGCCTATTTCAGAAAGCTCATCAATTTTTGAAGCAGATAAAGAATTTCCTGACAGCTGCTCGAATCTATCTATATGTAGACCTTCGGATAACCTCATACACATCATAAGGTATTCACTGGCCTGGTCCTGAGAGGAAAGTACGCTGCGTTCCTTTTCACCCGACCCTGAAGCAGCGGCAGTCAGCCACCCATTCGGAGACAGGTAGGTCTCGGTTGCAAATTTGCGATCATCTAACGTGACCCGGCCGTGTGCACCCGGCCCAATGCCGACGTAATCGCCGTAGCGCCAATAGATCAGATTGTGCTGCGACTCGGCCCCGGGGCGCGCATGATTGGAGACTTCGTAAGCCGGTAACCCATGGGCTTCGCAAATATCTTGTGTGGCTAGATACATATCAGCTGCACTGTCGTCTTCTGGCAGGCCGCGCAGTTTGCCAACGGCGTAGCGGTCTCCAAAGGCTGTCCCGTTCTCAATCGTCAGTTGATATAGCGACAAGTGATCCACCGCCATGGACAGAGCCTCGGTCAACTCAGAGCACCAGGCATCCAGTGTTTGGTGCTGTCGTGCGTAGATCAGGTCAAAGCTGACGCGATCAAAGCAGTTGCGGGCAATGTCAAAGGCCGATCGTGCTTCGGCCACTGTATGAATGCGCCCCAACTGACGCAGATCATCGTCGTTCAACGCCTGAACGCCCATCGAAATCCGATTGACACCGGCGTCGCGATAGGCGGCAAACCGACCGGCTTCGACGGACCCGGGGTTGGCCTCGAGAGTGATTTCCATGTTATTGGAGGGGCGCCAGAGTGCGCGGGCTTCATCAATTACCGCAGCCACGGTTTCCGGTGCCATCAACGACGGCGTACCTCCGCCAAAGAAGATGGTGTTCAATACCCGGTCCGGCGTTTCCACTGCAGATCGCTTTAGCTCACTCAGATACGATGTAAGCCATTGTTTTTGATCAATATTACGTGACACATGGCTGTTGAAGTCGCAATAGGGGCACTTGGCCTCGCAAAAGGGCCAGTGCACGTACAGGCCAAAGCCCCCGTTGCGCCAATCATCTGCCAAAACAGCCTTTCACGAACATCTCCATTGCGCGACCGCGATGGCTGATCTTGTTCTTTTCCCAGCGATCCATCTCGGCAAAGGTAATGTCGTGACCGTCGGGGACAAACATTGGGTCATAGCCAAACCCATCTTTACCGCGAATAGGCCAGACGAGGTGGCCGGGGGCGATGCCCTCGAACACTTCGTCATGGCCGTCGGGCCATGCTAAAACCAATGTGCTACGGAACTGTGCGGTACGCGGATGCGCTGCGTTCCTGGCTTCAAGTTCGTTGTGGGCACGGGTCATCGCCATCAGGAAATCCCGGCCATTGCCGGTTTCGGCCCAGTCAGCGGTGTAAACGCCCGGCGCGCCGTTCAGCGCATCGATGGTGATCCCGGAATCGTCCGACAGGGCAGGCAGGCCGGTGGCCTTCGCAGCGGCATGTGCCTTGATCCGGGCATTGCCGACGAAAGTATCCTCGGTTTCCTCCGGCTCGGGCAAGTTCATATCACCAGCGCCAACAACACTTACGCCAAAAGGCTCAAGCAGATGCGCCATTTCCTCAAGCTTGCCGTTGTTATGCGTGGCCACCAACAGCCTGTCACCGTCGAACTTGCGGGTCATGCGGCGGCGGCCTTTTGCGCGGCAACCAATTCGCCGACGCCTTTTTCGGCCAGATCCATCAGTTGATTCATCTGATCACGGCTAAAGACCGAGCCTTCGGCGCTCATCTGCACTTCGATCAGCTTTTTTGAGCCGGTCATGATGAAGTTACCATCAACACCCGCTTCACTGTCTTCGGGATAGTCCAAGTCGAGCACTGGCTGACCGGCATAGATACCGCAGGACACGGCAGCCACCGGATCGATGAGCGGGTCCGAAATCACATCACCTGTTTTCATCAATTTGTTCACCGCCAGACGCAGCGCGACCCAGCCGCCGGTGATCGAGGCACAACGGGTGCCGCCGTCGGCCTGGATCACATCGCAATCCACGGTGATCTGACGCTCACCCAGCGCAACCCGGTCCACGCCCGCGCGCAAGGATCGGCCGATCAGTCGTTGGATTTCCACAGTGCGACCACCTTGCTTGCCACTGGCTGCTTCGCGCCGCATTCGCGTGTTGGTTGCGCGGGGCAGCATGCCGTATTCGGCAGTGACCCAACCTAGCCCTGACCCCTTGATGAACGGTGGTACGCGATCCTCGATTGTGGCGGTGCACAGCACATGAGTGTCACCCATTTTGATCAGGCAGGAACCTTCGGCATGTTTGGTGAAACCGGTCTCAATTGAAACCGCGCGCATTTCGTTTAGATCACGTCCTGAGGGTCGCATTGGAAATCCTTTGTTTGCTGGGTTGGGGATAACGCCCCGTAGCGTTACGATGCAACCCCGATTGACCTTTCGTATGCCTGCTATTTAATGACAATCCAGCAAGGGATTGCCGATGAGCGAAGCGAGCAAAATTCTGGACGAGATGAATGACCGGTCCCGCGAGGTGTTCCGACTGATCGTCGAAAGCTATCTGGACAGCGGCGAACCGGTCGGCAGCCGCACCTTGACGCGCACCCTGTCGGAAAAGGTCAGCGCCGCGACCGTGCGCAATGTCATGCAAGATCTGGAGTTTCTGGGGCTGCTCGACAGCCCTCATATCAGCGCCGGCCGAATACCGACCCAGCAGGGACTGCGGATGTTCGTGGATGGGTTGCTGGAAGTCGGAGATCTGGGCGCGGATGATCGTCAAAAGCTGGACGACACGCTTGGCGGCAATGCCGGTGATGTTGGCGGAATGCTGGATCGGGTAGGATCGGCCCTGTCACACGTGACCCATGGGGCGTCCCTTGTTCTCACGCCCAAGCAAGAATCCGAGATTAAGCACATCGAATTTGTTGCACTTGCTCATGATCGCGCTTTGGTGGTTTTGGTTTTTGCTGACGGGCACGTGGAAAACCGCCTCTTCACGCCGCCGCCCGGCCAAACGCCTAGTTCCATGCGCGAGGCGGCGAATTTCCTGAATGCGCTGATCGAGGGCCGGACCCTCAGCGAAGTACGTCGTCAGATGCAAACCCAGATAACAGCCCGCCGCCAAGAGATCGATGTCCTGGCCCGCGAAATGGTTGATAGCGGAATGGCGGCCTGGGACGGAGATGGATCAGATTCCGCTCGCCTGATCGTCCGGGGGCGGGCGAATCTGCTGGGTGATCCGGGTGAAGCAGAGGAGTTGGACCGTATTCGCACGTTGTTTGACGACCTAGAACGCAAGCGTGACATTGCCGAATTCCTTGAATTGACCGAAGAAGGTGAAGGTGTGCGCATTTTTATTGGGTCTGAGAACAAACTTTTCTCACTTTCGGGTTCCTCTTTGGTGGTGTCTCCATATATGAACGCTGATCGTAAGATAATCGGTGCGGTCGGGGTCATCGGGCCCACACGTCTGAATTACGGACGGATCGTGCCGATCGTGGATTATACGGCGCAACTGGTTGGCAAGCTGATATCCGACCGGAGCTAGAGGTTAAGAAATGGCAGAGCCCAAGAACGAAGATTTTCTGGACGACATCGCAACCGCCGAGGCGGAAGAGCTGGCGGATGAATTTGCAGAAATCAGCGATGACGCGCTGGAGCTTGATGAGCTGCGCGCCGAGCGTGATGAATACAAAGACAGATTCATGCGCGCGCTGGCGGACGCGGAAAACGCCCGAAAGCGGGGCGACAAGGCGCGTCGCGATGCTGAGCAATATGGCGGATCGAAACTGGCGCGCGACATGTTGCCGGTTTACGACAACATGAAACGCGCCCTGGAAGCCGCGACCGACGAGCAGAAAGAAGTCGCTGGCGCCCTGCTGGAAGGCGTTGAGCTGACCATGCGCGCCCTTAAGGACGTGTTCCAAAAACATGGGATCGAAGTGATCACACCCCAGGTCGGCGATCGGTTTGATCCAAATATGCACGAAGCGATGTTCGAAGCGCCTTTGCCCGGCACCCGTGCCGGAGATATCATTCAAGTGTCGGCCGAAGGCTTCATGTTGTACGACCGCCTGCTGCGCCCGGCGCAGGTTGGCGTGTCATCCATGCCTGCAAGCTGATTGGCTTCTTGAAGCCAAGCCTTCGGCGAGAGTATTTTTGAAAAGATGAAGGGGCGGTCAGGGTTTGGCCGCCTCTTTCAATTTGTAGATCAGGTCGAGCGCTTCGCGTGGGGACAGCTCATCCGGTAAAATGTCATCCAGCATATCCGTGACGGGTGACGATTTGGGTGTCGGGGGCGGTGGCGGCGCTGCGGCCGAAAACAAGGGCAGGTCATCGATCAATGCCTTTTGCTTGCCGCCCTCTCGTTCGGTTTTTTCCAACTGATCGAGAACAATGCGGGCGCGGTCGACCACGGAAGCAGGAAGGCCAGCCAATTGGGCCACCTGAACCCCATAGGACCGATCAGCGGCCCCTTTGTGGACTTCATGTAAGAAGATGACCTCGCCTTCCCATTCCTTGACGGCAACGGTGGCATTTTCGACGCCTTCCAGCTTTCCGGCTAGCGCTGTCAGTTCGTGGTAGTGGGTGGCAAACAGGGCTCGACATTGGTTTGCCGCGTGTAGATGTTCCAGCGTCGCCCAGGCGATTGACAGACCATCGTAAGTGGCCGTTCCGCGACCGATTTCATCCAATATGACCAAAGCGTGCTTATCAGCCTGATTTAGGATCGCGGCTGTCTCGACCATTTCAACCATGAAGGTTGAGCGCCCTCGTGCTAGGTCATCCGATGCGCCGACGCGGCTGAATAACTGGCTGACAACACCGATATGTGCCTGCTCTGCAGGAACGTAGCTGCCCATTTGGGCGAGCAGTGCGATCAGTGCATTTTGGCGCAGGAAGGTTGATTTACCGGCCATGTTCGGCCCGGTTAGCAGCCAGACGGCAGATCCTGCGTCCGCACTTAGATCACAGTCGTTGGCGACGAAGGCATCACCGCTTTGCTGGTGCAGCGCGTGTTCGACGACCGGATGGCGCCCACCCTGTACGTCAAATGCACGCGAAGCGTCGACATACGGACGGCACCAGTTTTCACCCCGCGCCAGATCGGCCAGTCCGGTGGTCAGATCCAGCTCAGCTAACCCGCGGGCGGCTTGGTTCAGATGTGCTGCTCTGGCTAAAATCTCGCCAGAAAGCCTTTGGTAGAGCCGTTTCTCGATTTCTAACGCCAGATTTCCCGCATTCAGGATACGCGTTTCAATCTCGGACAGTTCTACCGTTGTGAACCGCACTTGGTTGGCGGTGGTTTGACGGTGGATATAGGTTTCGCTGAACGGCGGGCTCAGCATCTTCTGCGCATGGGTGGCCGTGGTTTCGATGAAATAGCCGAGCACGTTGTTGTGCTTGATTTTCAGCGAAGTGATGCCGGTGTCCGCTGCGTATTTCTGTTGGAAGCCAGCGATGACCGAACGGCCCTGGTCGCGCAATGTGCGGGCCTCGTCCAGTTCGGCGTCAAGGCCGGGGGCAATGAAACCGCCATCGCGAGTCAGCGAAGGGGGTTCGGCCACGAGCGCTTCGTCCAGCAAAGCCAGAAGATCATCGAATCCAACCAGGTTTTGCACGGCGGTCGCGAGCAAGACCGGCAGATCGTGATCAGAGCAAAGCGCCGCAATGGCAGAAGCCTGCGTCATGCCATTGCGAATGGCGGCCAGATCACGCGGGCCGCCGCGGTCCAGCGAAAGGCGGGACAGGGCGCGGTCTAAGTCAGGGGTTTTGCGCAGGGCTTCGCGCAGGTCCGAGGAAATCAGGCTGTCTTCGGCGGCAAATGCAACCGCGTCCAGTCGCCCGTTGATGATATCCAGACTGCGCGATGGGCTGGATAAGCGCTGCTCCAGCAAGCGTGCGCCGCCCGGTGTGACAGTACGATCCACCACTGACAGCAGCGACCCAGCGCGACCGCCAGATAGCGACCGGGTCAGTTCCAGATTGCGCCGTGTGGCGGCATCGATCTGGACAACGCGGTCCTCGGATTCTTTCAATGGCGTTTGCAGCAGGGGCAGTTTGCCCTTCTGCGTAATCTCGAGATAGTCGATCAGCGCGCCCATTGCGGATACTTCGGCGCGACTGAAATTCCCGAATGCGTCCAGAGCGCCCACGTGAAACAGCCCGCAAATGCGTTTTTCTGCCGCCGTGCTGTCGAAGCTGGCGCGTCCCACTGGGGTCAGCGAAATGCCGAGATCGCGAACTGGTTCCGGCAACGTTTGCTCGGAGCCATCGGGCACAATCAACTCGGATGGCGCCAACCGTGCCAACTCAGGGCTTAGCCGAACCGAGGTCAATGACATCACGTGAAACGCTCCGGTTGAGATATCGGCCCAGGCCAGCGCGGTGTCCTCCCGAACTTTGGAATACGCGGCCAGAAAGTTATGCCGCCGCGCCTCTAGCAGAGCGTCTTCGGTCAGTGTGCCAGGGGTGACCAAACGCACAACATCCCGCTTTACGACCGATTTAGAGCCTCTTTTCTTTGCTTCAGCCGGGCTCTCCATCTGCTCACAAACAGCCACACGGAACCCTTTGCGGATCAGCGTCAGCAAATAGCCTTCGGCCGCATGAACCGGCACGCCGCACATCGGAATGTCGTTACCATTGTGCTTACCGCGCTTGGTCAGGGCGATGTCCAGTGCCTCCGCGGCGTTGACCGCGTCTTCAAAAAACATCTCGTAGAAGTCGCCCATACGGTAGAACAGCAGGGCGTCTGCATGGGCTTCTTTGATCGCGAGATATTGCGCCATCATCGGCGTGACTGTGGACAAGGCTGATCCCTTCAGGCGTTTTCCGGTCGCGACCTTACAAACCCCCTATCCGCTGTGAAAGGTGAAAACGTATTGTCGTTGAGGCGCGCACCGGCCTGCGCTATGACGCATCAGCCCCGAAGTCATGGAAACGACCTGTCAAATGCCCAAAGCGAAGATAACCAAAGAAGAGGCTCTGGCCTTTCACCTGGACCCAACCCCCGGCAAGTGGGAGGTGCAGGCCACCGTCCCGATGACCACGCAACGGGATCTGTCGCTGGCCTACAGCCCTGGTGTCGCAGTTCCATGTGAAGCAATCGCGGAAAACCCCGAAACGGCGTATGACTACACCAACAAAGGCAATCTGGTCGCCGTGATCTCAAACGGGACGGCGGTTCTGGGCCTTGGCAATCTAGGGGCGCTGGGCTCGAAACCGGTGATGGAAGGGAAATCGGTTCTGTTCAAGCGGTTCGCTGATGTGAACTCGATCGATATCGAGCTCGACACCGAAGACCCGGATGAGTTTTGCCGCGCCGTGCGGCTGATGGGACCCACGTTCGGCGGTATCAACCTCGAAGACATCAAGGCGCCTGAGTGCTTCATTATCGAACAGCGCCTGAAGGAAGAGATGGATATTCCCGTCTTCCACGATGATCAGCACGGTACGGCGGTGATCTGTGCGGCCGGATTGCTGAATGCGCTGCAGATCTCGGGCAAGAAGATTGAAGATGTGAAAATCGTTCTCAACGGCGCAGGCGCTGCTGGGATTGCGTGTATCGAACTTCTCAAGGCGATGGGTGCGCGGCATGAAAACTGCATCGTTTGTGACACCAAGGGCGTGATCTATCAGGGCCGAACCGAGGGAATGAACCAGTGGAAATCGGCCCACGCTATCTCCACTGAATTGCGCACCCTGGAAGAGGCAATGAAAGACGCGGATGTGTTCCTAGGCGTGTCGGTCAAGGGCGCGGTGACGCAGGATATGGTTGTTTCGATGGCCGACAACCCGGTCATTTTTGCGATGGCCAACCCTGATCCGGAAATTACGCCAGAGGAGGCGCACGAGGTCCGCGTTGATGCGATCGTCGCCACGGGCCGCAGTGATTACCCCAACCAGGTGAACAACGTGCTGGGCTTTCCGTACCTGTTCCGGGGTGCGTTGGATATTCATGCCCGGGCCATCAATGATGAAATGAAAATCGCCTGTGCCCATGCGCTTGCGCGGCTTGCGCGCGAGGATGTGCCGGATGAGGTGGCTATGGCCTATGGCAAATCGCTGACTTTTGGTCGCGACTATATCATTCCGACGCCGTTTGATCCGCGCTTGATCCACCGGATACCACCCGCTGTGGCTAAGGCTGGTATGGACACCGGGGCCGCGCGGCGTCCGATCATCGATATGGATGCCTATGAGCTGAGCCTCAAATCCCGCATGGACCCAACCGCCAGCATCCTGCGCGGCCTGAACGCCCGCGCCCGCGCGGCACAAAGCCGGATGGTCTTTGCCGAGGGCGATGATCCCCGCGTGCTGCGTGCAGCGGTGATGTACCAGCGCTCGGGCTTCGGGAAAGCTTTGGTTGTGGGCCGTGCCGATGACGTCAAAGAAAAGCTTCAGGCAGCCGGGCTGGGCGATGCCGTGCGCGAACTTGAAGTTGTGAATGCGGCAAACACCACGCATCTCGAGACGTATAAGGAATTTCTATATAAACGGTTGCAGCGTAAGGGCTTTGACCACAAAGATATCCATCGCCTGGCAGCCCGTGACCGGCACGTGTTTTCGTCCCTGATGTTGGCCCATGGGCATGCAGACGGGCTGGTGACCGGTGCCACCCGCAAATCGGCACATGTTCTGGATCGAATCAATCATGTGTTTGACGCAGACGCGGTCCATGGCGCCGCAGGTGTCACGGCGCTGCTGCACAAGGGTCGGATCGTTTTGATCGGCGACACGCTGGTGCACGAATGGCCGGATGAAAACGACCTGGCCAATATCGCCGAACGCGCCGCCGCCGTTGCGCGCCATATGGGGATCGAGCCGCGCGTCGCCTTTGTCAGCTTCTCGACTTTTGGCTACCCGGTCTCCGAACGGGCCGAGAAGATGCACGTCGCACCGACGGTCTTGGATGCCCGGGGTGTTGATTTTGAATATGAGGGTGAGATGACGGTGGATGTGGCGCTGAATGTCGATCAGCAAGAAGCCTATCCCTTCTCGCGCCTGACCGGTCCTGCAAACATCCTGATCGTGCCTGCGCGGCATTCGGCATCGATTTCAACGAAACTGATGCAGGAGATGGGCGGGGCCACGGTCATCGGGCCGATCCTGTCGGGGATCGACAAGCAGATCCAGATTTGCTCGACCGGTTCGACGGCAAATGACATTCTGAACATGGCCATCCTGGCCTCCTGCGATATTGAGTAAGCGATGACGATCTGGAACCTCGGCTCGATCAATGCGGATATGGTTTATGCCTTGCCGCACTTACCTGCGCCCGGAGAAACCCTTGCGGCCAGTGGGCTGGACCGGTTTTTGGGAGGCAAAGGCGCCAACATGTCGGTCGCCGCTGCACGGGCAGGGTCCCGGGTCAGCCATATCGGAGCCGTGGGTACGGATGGGCGCTGGGCAAAGGATCGCCTGACAGAATATGGCGTCGACACACGGTACATTGCCGAGGTTGAGGTTCCCACAGGCCACGCAATCATTGCCGTAGACGCACATGGTGAAAACCTGATCATCCTTTTCCCGGGCGCCAATCACGCGCTGGACACAGCGCAGTTGGGGCAGGCGCTGGCCTCAGCCAATACCGGCGATCTGTTGGTTTTGCAGAACGAAACCAATGCGCAGGTCGAAGCGGCGCGATTGGGGCGCGAGATGGGTTTGACAGTCTGTTACGCCGCAGCGCCGTTTCAGGCGCAGTCGGTTCAGGCCGTTCTGCCTTATCTGGATTTTCTAATCCTGAATGAGGTTGAGGCTGAGCAGCTGCATCAGGACACTGGCCTGGACGCAAAGGATCTGCCCGTTCGGCATGTGATTGTGACCCTGGGCTCCAAGGGCGCACGGTATCTGCAACAGGGATGCGATCCGCTCGAATTTGCCGCACATAAAGTGCAAGCCGTGGATACGACTGGCGCGGGCGACACCTTCACGGGATACGTTCTGGCTGGCATGGACCGGGGTATGCCAATGGAACATGCAATTGCACAGGCGAACCGTGCTGCGGCCCTGATGGTCACGCGGCACGGCACCGCTGATGTCATTCCGGATTTACGAGAGGTGCGCGACGCGCAGTTCGACTAGGACCCGGCGAAAGGCGCAGCGCTTCCCCAAAGCTGTTTGACCCGTGCATCCCGTCCGCAAGCCTGGCGATAGGCTTTATAGGCTTTTTTCTGACGTTTTGGACCAAACCGGGTAAACACCAGTTTTTCACCTTTGTAGTAATCCTGATGGTAAGCCTCGGCCGGGTAAAAGGTCGATTGCTGCAGGATCGGGGTCACGACGGTCTGGTTCAAAGCCGCTTGCGCATTGGCTTTTGCTGCCTCTGCCTGGGCTTTTTCGCCTGTGTTAGAGACGAAAACAGCGGTGCGGTAGCTGTCGCCTCGGTCGCAGAATTGGCCGCCTGCATCGGTGGGATCGACCGACCGGAAGAACATGTTCAGCAGCGTTTCACGTGACACACGGGCCGGATCGAACGAGATCTGGACGGCTTCATAGTGGCCCGTGCCCCCTTTGGTCACTTCGTCGTAGGTTGGGCTGGCGGTTGTGCCGCCCGTATAACCGGATACCGCCCCGATCACGCCGGGGACGGATTCGAAATCGGATTCAACACACCAAAAGCACCCGCCCGCCACGGTCAGCGTTTCTGTTCCCGCAGCTGGCGCTGGTTGGGCACGCAACAGGGCAACAAAGACAATCAGTGCAAACAACAGGGTGGGTTTGATGCAGTCGTGATACACAGTCCGTGTCATGGCAAGTCTCCTTCCTGGATCAGCGTGGCCCGACTCCGATCAACTTGCAATTGGCTGACATGGTTTGTCACGCGCTGGTGAGACGAGTTTATCGCCAGCGCAGCGGTGATGGATTTTAACCCAGCAACTGTCCCAGTTTCATCGCAACACCCATGTTGCCCGAAACCTTAAGTTTGCCCAGCGCCACGCCGGTCATCGGGTTCAGCTTGCCTGTCAACAGCTTGGTGAGGTTGTCTTTGGAGAGGCGAATGGTGCAGTCTGCATCCCGATCCTGTGTCGAGGCCTGATTATCCGCCAAAACGATCACGCCGTCCTCACCACAATCGAATTTCAACGACCCGTCAAAGGTCTTGCCATCCAGCCCCTTTTGAATGCCGTTGGCGATGTCCTCAAGCATGATCTTTGTCCTTTCACTGTTGACGCATGCGTAAAGACAAAATCTCGGCTGCGGCAAGAGTGACCCAACGGGAACTTGAATGTCACCTAACTGAAAAAGAAAACCCCGGCAGCGTATCCGCGTGCCGAGGCAGTGTTTTGGTCTAAAGCGTTGACTACTTGGCCAGACGCTTGTCCCGTGCCGCCAGCAGCTTCAGGCGCAGTGCGTTCAGCTGGATGAACCCGGCGGCGTCTTTCTGATCATAGGCGCCGGCGTCTTCCTCAAAGGTCACATGAGCCTCGGAATACAGCGAATGATCAGACCAGCGACCCACGGTCGAGGCCAGACCTTTGTACAGTTTCACGCGCACGGTGCCGGTGACGTGCTCCTGAGACTTGTCGATGGCGGCTTGCAACATCTCACGCTCGGGCGAGTACCAGAAACCGTTATAGATAATTTCGGCATATTGCGGCATCAGCTGGTCTTTCAGATGCATCGCGCCACGATCCATTGTGATCGACTCGATGCCGCGATGTGCCTCCAGCAAGACTGTGCCGCCGGGCGTCTCGTAGATGCCGCGTGACTTCATGCCCACAAACCGGCCTTCGACCAGATCCAGACGGCCAATGCCGTGCTTGCCACCGTATTCGTTCAGCTTGGTCAGGATAGTCGCGGGGCTCATTGCTTCGCCGTTGATGCTGACCGCGTCACCTTTTTCAAAGCCGATCTCGATGAATTCCGGTTCGTTCGGCGCATCCTCGGGGTGCACGGTGCGCTGATAGACGTAATCGGGCGCCATATCGGCGGGGTCTTCCAGAACCTTACCCTCGGACGAGGTGTGCAGCAGGTTGGCATCGACCGAGAACGGCGCTTCGCCACGTTTGTCTTTTGCAATTGGGATCTGGTTGGCTTCGGCGAACTCCAGCAGGCGGGTACGGCTGGTCAGGTCCCATTCGCGCCACGGCGCAATCACTTTGATATCGGGGTTCAGCGCATAGGCGGCGAGTTCGAACCGCACCTGATCGTTGCCCTTGCCGGTGGCGCCATGGGCCACGGCGTCCGCGCCGGTGGCTTCGGCAATCTCGACCAGACGCTTTGAGATCAGAGGGCGGGCGATCGATGTGCCCAGCAGGTACAGACCCTCATACTGCGCATTGGCGCGGAACATGGGGAAGACGAAATCGCGAACGAATTCCTCGCGGATATCCTCGATATAGATGTTCTCGGGCTTGATCCCCAGCAGTTCAGCCTTTTGGCGGGCAGGGTCAAGCTCTTCGCCCTGACCCAGATCGGCGGTGAAGGTCACGACCTCACACCCATACTCGGTCTGCAGCCATTTCAGAATGATCGAGGTATCAAGGCCACCGGAATAGGCCAGAATAACTTTCTTGGGCGCGGACATCTGACTTCCCCTTATTCGTAAGACGATTGGCCCCTAACTGGTTTTGTTTCCGGGGGCAAGTTGTGTGGATTGACGCAGGGCTGGAATTGAGGTGAAACGGTCGGATTGAGAACAAGGATTGGTTGAAGAGGTGGATTTCGTGAACTTAAGGCAAGTTCTACAGATCAAAGTCGGGCCAGCATTTATTTTGACGACATGTGTCGCAGGATTGCTTTCAATTGGCGGCGAGGCAGTGGCGCAAGAGGTTCTGGATTGTGGCCGTACTATTTTCCATGTTCAGGATGACGGGCAAAAAAAGCGACTAACTGTTCCCGGGTTTATGTCATTTGGACTAACAACGGAATCGAAATGTGAGCTGCAAAAGGAATGTCAGTTCTCAATTCAAATTGGCGGCTCGGAAAAATCTTGGAGACAAGTATTCGAAACCGAAATTGACGGGCTTTGTTCGTCGACTCGAACAGGATCAAAGACACACGCCAACAGTCACTTCAAAGAACGTGGCGACTATCGTTTTGGCTTTAAAGAAGTTTCGGTCACGACAACGAAGATTCCCATGGCATCGGGCATGATCAACTTAACCGAGATACGCTATTATAATCTGCCTGACGATTACATGTGGAGTCTGTTTCACGGAGGCGATGTGAATGGAGTCACAATCAAACAAGACATAGTTCGTCGAACTATTTCGATCACTGATGAGAAGCCAAAGGACTAGACCAGACCTAGGCCCCAACCAAGCTACTTCAGGTCAAACATGAAGAACATTTTACGAGGTCGTAACCGAGTTTGAGCGATTGATACTTTTCGATTTGTTGCTCTTTTGCTCAGGATGAGTCACAGAAACTGACATGACCGATTTCATGACCCGCGCCCGTGCCGCTGAACAGGCGATGCGTTCTGTTTTTCCTGCAACTCCAATGCAGCGGAATGCCCATCTGTCCGAGCGCTACGGGGCCGATATCTGGCTGAAGCGTGAAGATCTGAGCCCGGTTCGATCTTACAAGATTCGCGGTGCCTTCAACGCGATGCGCAAGCAGACAGGGCAGGATCTGTTCGTTTGCGCCAGTGCGGGTAACCACGCCCAGGGCGTCGCGTTCATGTGCAAGCACATGAACGTCCGGGGTGTGATCTTCATGCCCGTTACGACACCACAGCAGAAAATCCAAAAAACCCGCATCTTTGGCGGCGACAATATCGAGATCCATCTGACTGGCGACTATTTCGATGATACGCTCGCCGCCGCTCAGACATGGTGCGCCGAACAGGGTGGGCACTTTCTGTCTCCGTTCGATGATGCAGATGTGATTGAAGGGCAGGCCTCGTTGGCTGTCGAAATTGAGGCGCAACTGGGCGCGGCTCCTGATCATATCGTGTTGCCGGTCGGAGGAGGGGGTATGTCCGCGGGCGTGGCGACATGGTTTGGTGATCGCAGTCATTGCCTGTTCGTGGAACCTGCAGGTGGTGCGTGTTTGCGCGCGGCCTTGGCTGCCGGGCATCCCGTAGCACTGGATCATGTCGACACTTTTGTTGATGGTGCCGCGGTTGGCCGGATCGGCGAAAAGCCCTTTGAGTTGTTGCGTGATCGCCATTTGTCGGATGTGTTGACCCTGTCCGAGGACCGTATCTGTACCACCATGATCGAAATGCTGAACGTCGAAGGCGTTGTACTGGAACCCGCAGGCGCGCTGGCGATTGAGGCGGTGGGCGATGTTCAAAGCTTTGTGCGCGGCAAAACCGTGGTTTGCGTTACCTCGGGCGGCAATTTTGATTTTGAGCGGCTGCCGGAAGTGAAAGAACGAGCTCAGCGCTATTCGGGTGTTAAGAAATACTTCATCCTGCGCCTGCCACAGCGCCCGGGCGCCTTGAAAGAGTTTCTGGGCATTCTGGGCCCCGAGGATGACATCGCCCGGTTCGAATACATGAAGAAGTCAGCGCGCAATTTCGGGTCGGTCCTGATTGGGATCGAAACCCGCAAGCCCGAAAACTTCATGCGCCTGTTTGCTCATCTAGATGATGCGGGCTTTACCTATACTGACATCACCGAGGATGAGACACTGGCGCAGTTCGTGATCTGAGATCAGGTCAGGTTTGCGGCAAGATTAGCCTGGAACACTGACTTTGACGCATCATACGCGGCCAGAATTGCGGACAAATCGACGTCCATGCTTTTGCCTGCGGCAGCGCTGCGTTCTCCATCCTGACACAGTTTCGAGAACTGATCGAACCCAAGGCTCAGCGCGCTGCCTTTAAGGAAATGCAGGTTTTGCTCAAGCTCGCGCCGCTCAGTATCCGTGTGCAGGCGTGTGATCACTTCCTGAACTTCGTCCAGAAATATCTCGACGACCTCACCGAACTCATCCGCGCCAACCTCGTCCCGCAATTGTTTGACTCTGGGCCAGTGGATCATGGCCATTCTCCTGAATCGGATTGCGCATATCCGTTCGTACTGTGCGCCCGGTAAATAGCTGGTTAAGCGTAGTGAATTTCTTTAGCTGCGGGCTTTCACCGGATGTTAAACTCCACAGGACTAGGCTCGTCATGTTCGCGAAAATGACACAGCGTAGGGGTAGTTGGGTGCAAGGGGTGAGGCTCGAGCAGGCCAATTCAGATTTGGACTTCGGCGCAATCCGAAAGGTGCTGGTCGTCGATGACAGTCGCCTTCAGCGTCGTATTTTGGTCGCATCCCTCAAGAAATGGGGATTTGAGGTGATCGAAGCGGACAGCGGCGACGTTGCGCTTTCCATGTGTTCCGATGATCCGCCCGATCTGGTCCTGAGTGACTGGGTGATGCCGGGGATGAGCGGGCTGGAATTCTGCCGGTCGTTTCGCGCGTTGGATACAAAGCAATACAGCTATTTCATCCTCCTGACATCAAAAAGCGAAAAGCAAGAGGTCGCACGCGGCCTGGACGCTGGTGCAGATGACTTTCTGATCAAACCGCTTGAGGCGGACGAGCTGCGCGCGCGCATTGCGGCAGGCGCCCGCATTCTGGATATGCAGCGCGAGCTTTCTGAAAAGAACCGGATCATCGAATCCGCGCTTGACGACCTCAAGCTGGCCCATGATGCGATTGACAAAGATCTGATGCAGGCCCGAAAGATCCAGGAATCACTGGTGACCGAGTTGACAAGACAGTTCGGGAAATCGCAGGTCAGTTTGTTGCTGAAGCCTTGCGGCCATATTGGCGGTGATTTGGTGGGCATGTTCTCTCCGGGTGAAAACCGGTTGGGGTTCTACAGCATCGATGTGTCTGGTCACGGCATCACATCAGCGATGATGACGGCGCGCTTGGGCGGGTACCTGTCGAGCAGTCATTTTGATCAGAATGTGGCGATGGAACGGCGGTTCAGCAAATTCTACGCACTTTTGCCGCCCGAAGATGTCGCTGACACACTCAACTCGCGACTAATGGCTGATGAGGGGATCGAAGAGTATTTCACGATGGTCTATGCCATCGTCGATTTGCGCAACGGGCATTTGAAAATGGTCCAAGCCGGGCACCCGCATCCTTTGGTGATGCGTCAGGATGGCAACGCTGAGTTTTTGGGCGATGGCGGGTTGCCCGTCGGGCTGTTGCCGGATGTCTCTTTTCAGCAGGTACAAACACAGCTGCGTCCCGGCGACAAGCTCTTGCTATACTCGGATGGATTCACGGAATGCCACCTTGAGGGCGGCGGGATGTTGGACGAAGACGGGCTGCGCGAAATGGCATTGGAATGCGCAGCGGGCCCGGGTGGGCCTGAGTTTCTCGATGATATGTTCTGGCGATTAACGCAGGTGATGTCCCCTGATGATGGCATGGGCGATGATGTGTCAGCCGTGTTGTTTGAATATAACGGGCCCTAAAGCCCTGTAAGGTGAAGACCGGCGAAATGCCGGTCACCGTCATTGCCCAACAGCTCGACCGCGTCGGCGCTATGCATCCAAAGCGCCTCGTGAAAGGCCTCGGTCGGTGGGCCCATGCTGCGAACCGGGCGCGCGCGATAGATCAGGCAGATCTTCTCGGCCCACAGGTCGTATTCCGGCATATAGGTAAAGCGGCGAAATGCGCCGACACGGCGGGGTGCTGCAACCGACCACCCGGTTTCCTCAAAAACTTCGCGATGTAGGGCCGCAACAGGCGATTCGCCCGGATCAATACCTCCGCCGGGCAGTTGTAGATCGGGGCCTGGTTCGGTCTGGCACGTCAGCAAAAGATGACGTCCGCGCGGCAGCAAAGCGTAAACTCCGACCCTTCGTTTGTATGTCCGCCCCGGCTCTGGGGTTTCACCGAACCGCCTGATCATGTATGGCCCCTTAAAACCAAATCTGTTCGACCTATATGGTTGCGGTATGCCAACCCGTGGCGTGTAAGGAAACCCCATGTCTCTTGGAACGAAAATCGCGTGGGACGATACCGTCCTGCCCTTTCAACTTGATGTACCGGATATGCGTGGCCGCGTGGCCCGGCTGGATGGTGTGCTCGACGGCATTCTGAAGCAGCATGATTATCCGGAAAAAGTCGAAGCGTTGGTGGCCGAGATGGCCCTGCTGACAGCATTGATCGGCCAGACCGTATCATTGCGCTGGAAGCTGTCGTTGCAGGTGCAGTCCAAGGGCGCCGTGCGCATGATCGCAACCGATTACTACGCGCCGCAGGCCGAGGGCGAGCCCGCCCGCATTCGCGCCTATGCCAGTTTCGACCCCGACCGCTTGACGAACGGCGCGCCGTTCGATCAAGTCGGCGAAGGGTATTTCGCCATCATGATTGATCAAGGCGAAGGCACGCAGCCGTATCAGGGGATCACACCTTTGGCCGGTGGGTCGCTGAGCGCCTGTGCCGAAGCGTATTTTGCGCAATCCGAACAATTGCCGACACGATTCTCACTGAGTTTCGGCAAATCCACCGAGCCCGATGTCGGAGAGCATTGGCGCGCCGGCGGGATCATGCTGCAGCACATGCCAAAGGCCTCGCCTTTTGTGGCGTCAAATGAGGGTGAGGGCGAAATCCTGTCTGCCAAAGATCTGGTTGATGGCGAAGAAGGCGAAAACTGGGGCCGGGTCAACATCTTGCTGGACACGGTGGAGGATTTGGAGCTGATCGGGCCGTCGATTGCGCCGACCGATCTGCTTGTGCGCTTGTTTCACGAAGAACAGCCGCGGGTCTACGACGCCCAATCGGTGCAGTTTGGCTGTACCTGTTCAGAAGATCGGGTGCGCCAAAGCCTGTCGATTTACTCGGCCAAGGACATCGAAAAGATGACCACGCCCGAAGGCGAAGTCACCGCCGATTGCCAGTTCTGCGGGTCACATTACGTGCTGGATCCTGCGACTGTTGGGTTTGATGCCGAAGACGCCGAAGGTGCATGACCCGTCTGAACAGATCCGGGCGGCCCTGCGCCGCCCCGGTCACGGCTCCAGCGATTTCGACCTGAACCCGGAAACCGTTCTTCCGCCCGGACGCAAGCTGCGTCCGGCAGGTGTGCTGGTACCAATTTCCGTCGTCGATGACGTGCCACGACTGATCCTGACCAAACGGTCTTCGGCCCTGAAACATCATCCCGGTCAGATCGCCTTTCCCGGCGGCAAGCAGGATGAGGGCGATGTTGATGTCACCGCAGCAGCATTGCGTGAAGCACAGGAAGAAATTGGCCTGCCGAGCGATCTGCCCGAGGTGCTGGGGTTCCTGCCGACGCATGAGACAGTGACGTCGTTTTCCGTAACACCAGTGGTGGCCATTCTGCGCCACTCATTCCAGGCGATACCTGAATCCGGAGAGGTGGACGAAGTGTTTTCGGTTCCACTCAAGCACATCCTGGACCCGTCCAATTATGTGGTAGAGTCGCGCAGGTGGCGTGGCCAGCGGCGAAAGTACTTCACAGTGCCATTCGGCCCCTATTACATCTGGGGCGCAACGGCCCGCATATTGCGGGGATTGGCGGCGCGGGTGAGTGAATGAAGCAGATTGAAGAGCCCTGGGTCTCGGAGCAGTCGACTCAAAAGGTATGTGCCGCCCTGACTGCGGCGGGCAGCCAGGCCTTGTTTGTCGGTGGCTGCGTGCGCAATGCGCTGCTGGGTGTGCCGGTCCGAGACATCGATATTGCCACAGATGCGCTGCCGGATCAGGTGGTTGCGTTGGCAAAAGACGCAGGGCTTAAGGCGATTCCAACCGGAATTGAACACGGCACGGTCACGATTGTCAGCCACGGTATCCCGCATGAAATCACCACTTTCCGCCGCGATGTGGAAACCGATGGCCGCCGAGCCGTCGTAGCCTTTTCTGACAAGGTCGAAGAAGATGCGGCGCGTCGCGATTTCACCATGAACGCGATCTATGCGCAGCCCGATGGGGCAATTCTGGACCCGTTAAACGGCTTACCGGATCTCGAAAAACGCCATGTGCGGTTCATCGGCACCGCTGCGCATCGTATTCGCGAAGACTATCTGCGGTCGCTGCGTTACTTCCGCTTTCACGCCTGGTATGGCGATCCGGATGCCGGGTTTGATCCTGATGCGATGGCCGCAATTTCCAAAAACCTGGACGGGTTGGCGTTGCTGTCACGCGAACGCGTTGGGGCAGAGCTGTTGAAACTTTTGGCCGCACCTGATCCTGCGCCATCTGTTGCCGCAATGCGCAGCACCGGGGTTTTGACGCAACTGCTTCCGGGTGCGGATGATCGGGCCTTGGGCCCATTGATCCATCTTGAACAGGCGTCCTCGACCGAACCCGATCCTGTGCGCCGGCTGGCCGCGATGGTGACGTCTGAGGACGCGACAACGCTTCGACTTAGCCGGTCGCAATTGCAACGCCTTGCCCGCATGCGGGATGAGGCGCAGGCGACAACAAGCGTTGCTGAACTGGGATACCGCTACGGCGACGAGGGCGGGTTGCACGAAACCTTGCTGCGCTGCGCGTTCTTCGAGCAACCGTGGACCGAAGACCTGAGGCAGGCCTTGCATTCAGGCGCGTCAGCCCGTTTTCCGATCAAGGCCAAAGACTTGATTCCTGAGTTTTCCGGGCCGGCGCTGGGCAAGAAACTGGCCGAGCTGGAAGGGCGTTGGATTGCATCGGGCTTTACCCTGACCCGCAAAGATTTGCTGGGCGGTTAGCACGAAGTCTCAAAAGGGGATGACAAATCAAATCGAGTATGGTTACTTGCGCCTGTCACTTGATTTGGAGGGAGGCATGCGAATGTATTACGGGATCTGGTTCGGCTAAAGCCGGAACGCTCGACCCGTAGGGGTGGTGTTCTGGCGCCATCTTTCTTCGCACGTCCTATTTATCTTGCTCAATTGGAGCATCCTCCATGTTTCGCTATTTCGAAAACCTTGTAGACCCTTTTGTCGCCTATACGGAATCTGACACACCACCAACGCGGCTGTGGCCGTTCATGCTGGATTATTCACAGCCCTTCATGAAGGTCTTTTTCTGGGCCGGGCTTATTTCCATCATCGTGGCAGGCGTTGAGATCGGACTGATCTATTACATGGGCCGCGTTGTCGATCTGCTGGGCGGCACGCCGACCGAAGTCTGGCAAAACCACGGAACCGAACTGCTGTGGATGGCCGCATTTATTCTATTGTTGCGACCCATCCTGCATCTGGTCGACGTCCTGTTGTTGAACAACACGATCCTGCCGAACTTTGGCACGCTGATCCGCTGGCGCGCGCATAAACACGTGCTGCGTCAATCGGTTGGTTGGTTTGAAAACGACTTTGCAGGCCGTATCGCCAACCGGATTATGCAGACGCCACCAGCTGCGGGCGAAGTGGTGTTTCAGGTCTTTGACGCGATTTCATTCTCGCTTGCTTACCTGATCGGCGCGGCGATTCTGCTGTACGCGGCAGATGCGCGCCTGCTTATTCCGCTCCTGATTTGGTTCGCGTTTTATGCTGTGCTGGTGCGTTGGACCGTAAAACGTGTTGGACCGGCCTCGCAGGCGGCCTCTGATGCACGCTCGACCGTGACGGGTCGTGTAGTGGACAGCTATACCAACATTCATTCGGTTAAGATGTTCGCCCATAACGCGCAAGAATTGGACTATGCGCGCGAAGCGATCGAGGAAACGCGCCGCACATTTCAGGTCGAAATGCGGATCTTCACTGTCATGGATGCTGTTCTGGTCACCCTGAACGGCCTGCTGATAGTTGGTGTTGTGGGTTGGGCGATTTATCTGTGGATGCAGGGCAGCGCGACCGTAGGTGTGGTCGCCGCTGCAACTGCGCTGACGCTGAGGCTGAACGCCATGACCGGCTGGATCATGTGGGCGCTGACCAGCTTCTTCCGTCAGCTCGGTATTGTGGCCGAAGGGATGCAGACGATTGCGCAACCTGTCGATTTGCTGGACGCCCCGGCTGCCAAGCCTCTGCGCCTGACAAACGGCCAGATCGAAATCCGCGATTTGTCGCATCATTACGGGCGCGAAACCGGTGGTCTGGATCATATCGACATGATCGTTCAGCCGGGCGAAAAGATTGGCCTGATCGGTCGGTCTGGTGCTGGTAAATCGACCCTCGTGAAACTGCTCTTACGGTTTTACGACGTTGAACGCGGCGCTATCCTGATTGACGATCAGAACATCGCACAGGTCACTCAGGACAGTCTGCGCAGTCATATCGGTATGGTTCAGCAGGACAGCGCATTGTTGCATCGCTCGGTTCGGGACAATATTCTATATGGCCGTCCTGATGCCACTGAATTGCAGATGATCACAGCGGCGAAACAGGCCGAGGCGCATGAGTTCATCCTTGACCTTCAGGATCCTGAAGGGCGCACCGGCTATGACGCGCATGTGGGGGAACGCGGCGTAAAGCTCAGCGGTGGTCAAAGGCAGCGGGTGACGCTGGCGCGGGTGATCTTGAAAGACGCCCCGATATTGTTGTTGGACGAGGCAACATCCGCCCTAGATTCCGAGGTTGAAGCGTCAATTCAGGAAACCCTCTACGGCATGATGCAAGGTAAAACCGTGATCGCCATTGCCCACCGGCTCAGCACTATCGCACAGATGGACCGCATTCTGGTGATGGATGGGGGCCGCATTGTGGAAGAGGGTGCGCATTCGGAGTTGTTGTCGCAGGGCGGCCTTTACGCGCAGTTCTGGGCGCGGCAGTCTGGCGGCTTCATGAATCCGGAGGCCGCTGAATGAGGGTTGCCGACCTCATAAACCCATTCAAGAACATCGAAACGCCCCCACCGCAGACTTTGGGGGCGTTCATTCGCTGGAGCTTATCCGGCGCGTGGCCGATGCTGTTTATTGCGGCATTCTTCTCGGCAACCGCTGGGGCGATGGAGGCGGGAACCGCCTGGATCCTCGGTTGGGTGATCGATGTGGCGACCTCCAGCGGGCCTGAGGACTTTCTGACCGCAGGAAACATGTGGATGATCTTCGGCGCAGTGGCGTTTTTCATGGTGCTGCGACCCATCTTGTTTGGGCTGTCGTCGCTGTCGAACAATTACATTGTCATGCCTAACATCCCGCCATTGGTTCTGGCCAAGTTGAACCGTTGGACGCTGGGCCAGTCCGTGACCTATTTCGATGACGATTTCGCAGGCCGGATTGCTCAAAAGCAGATGCAGACCTCGAACGCCATGGCCTCGGTCGTGTCGGAAACGATCAGCGCAATTGTCTTCGCTTTGGCGTCACTTGTGGGCTCTTTGCTTTTGTTAGGGTCTATTCACCCGTTGGTGATGTTGCCGTTTGCGGCCTGGCTTGTGGTGTATTTCTTGCTGGTGCGGTGGTATCTGCCGCGCATCCGCAAACGATCGGCAGAACGGGCCGGGGCGCGGGCGATGGTGTCAGGACAGGTGGTCGATACGATCACCAATATCAAAACCGTCAAACTGTTTGCCCACGCGGATTTCGAAGATCAGGCCGCGCGGCACTCGATGGTCGAGCTGCGCGAAAGATCGCTGGATTTCGGCAAACTATCGGCAAGCTTCCGATTCATTCTGATGACGCTCGCTGGGATTCTCCCGGTCCTGTTGCTGGGCGCAACGCTTTGGCTGTGGCAAGCCGGCAGTGCAACTGCTGGCGATATCGTTGCGGCCGGTGCCGTTTCGATCCGCATCGCGCAAATGACAGGCTGGGTCAGTTTCACGCTGATGGGTCTGTACGCCAATGTCGGAGAAATCGAGAACGGCATGAAGACGCTGGCCAAACGCGACCGAGTCGAAGACGCATCACAGGCCAAGGAGCTAAGCGTTACCGAAGGCAGCATCAGTTTTGACGCTGTTAGCTTTGCCTATGGCCGCGATGTTGGCGGTGTCATAGACCTGAATATGACCGTAAAGCCGGGTGAGAAACTGGGCATCGTCGGTGCTTCCGGTGCCGGGAAATCAACCTTGGTTTCGTTGTTATTGCGGCTCTATGACGGGGAAAAAGGTACAATTAGCATCGATGGGCAGGATGTGTCACATGTGACGCAGGACAGCCTGCGCCGCCAGATCGGCATGGTCACGCAAGAAACCGCGATGTTCAATCGCTCGGCCCGCGAGAATATCCTCTATGGTCGCCCTGACGCCCGAGAGGCTGAGATGGTCGAGGCGGCCAAAAAGGCCGAAGCGCATGAGTTCATCCTCAGCCTTCAGGATGCGCATGGTCGCACCGGATATGATGCGCATCTGGGAGAACGTGGAGTGAAACTCAGCGGCGGTCAGCGTCAGCGGATCGCTTTGGCGCGCGCCATTCTGAAGGACGCGCCGATCCTGGTGTTGGACGAGGCGACATCGGCGCTGGATTCCGAGGTCGAGGCATCGATTCAGACCGCACTACACCGGGTGATGCAGGGCAAGACGGTTCTGGCCATTGCGCATCGTTTGTCGACGCTCAGCGAGATGGACCGCATTGTCGTGTTGGACCATGGACAGATCGTGGAAACCGGCACCCATGATGCGTTGTTGGAAAAAGGCGGGCTATATGCTCGGTTTTGGCATCGTCAATCGGGCGGGTTCATTCAGGCGGAAGCTGCCGAATAAGGGTTTTGTTGCGGGTAATCCCCCGGTATCAGGCCAGCTATGACGCAACAATTCACCATAAACCGCCTTGGGCACCAGGGCGATGGCATCGCGGATGGCCCAGTCTATGCGCCGCGCACCCTGCCGGGTGAGGTGGTCAGCGGCACGCTTCTGGATCAATTCCTGACTGATATTCGGGTGGATACGCCTTCCGACCAGCGGGTGAAGGCGCCGTGCCGTCACTATAAGGCGTGTGGCGGATGCCAGCTGCAGCATGCGTCTGATGCGTTTGTTGCAGATTGGAAAGTCGACATCGTCCGCAACGCGCTTGCGGCACAAGGGTTAGAGGCGACTATGCGCCCGATCCACACGTCGCCGGAACGATCTCGTCGCCGCGCGACGATCACTGTGCGTCGGACGAAGAAGGGCACGCTGGCCGGTTTTCATGGACGCGCTTCGGATACCATCACAGAAATTCCCGATTGCCATCTGTTGGACCCGGCCCTGATTGCCGCGATTCCAGTGGCCGAGGCGCTGGCCGTGTTGGGCGGCAGCCGAAAGGGGGCTCTTGCCGTTACCCTGACCCTGTCCGAGGGCGGTTTGGATGTGGCCGTCAAAGGTGGCAAGCCACTGGATGGACCTTTGGAACTGGCGCTGGCGCAAGCCACGGAGAAACATGCGCTCGCGCGGCTCAGTTGGGATGGCGAGGTGATTGCCATGCGCCACGCCCCTGTTCAACGGTTTGGAGATGTCGCGGTCGTGCCCCCTTCGGGCGCGTTTCTGCAAGCAACCAAAGACGGCGAACAGGCTCTAACATTGGCGGTTTTGGAGGCTGTTCAGGGCGCTAAGCGAGTTGTTGATCTGTTTTCCGGCAGCGGTACGTTCTCTTTGCCATTGGCAAAAATGGCGGAAGTCCACGCAGTTGAGGGTGAAGCCGTCATGACCCAAGCCTTGGATAAGGGATGGCGCCGGGCGCAAGGCCTCAAGCGTATAACGACCGCGGCGCGGGATCTGTTTCGCCGTCCGTTGATGCAGGATGAGTTGAACTCCTTTGATGCTGTTGTCCTGGACCCGCCGCGCGCAGGGGCCGAAGCGCAAGTGGCCGAATTGGTTCAGGCGCAACGCCCGGTGATTGCCTATGTCTCGTGCAACCCGGTGACCTTTGCGCGCGACGCCAAATCCCTTGTCGATGCAGGATACACTCTTAAATGGGTACAGGTTGTTGACCAATTTCGATGGTCGTCACATACGGAACTTGCCGCGCGGTTTGTGCTGAACCCCGGATCTTGAACAGACAGGAGAGAGCGAGACATGGGGTTCAATCAGCGCTTGTTGGCGATCATCGAAGCGCCAGCCTTCGGGCGGTTCATTACCGGTGTCATTATCTTCAATGCTGTGTTGCTGGGGATGGAAACGTCGCCCACGCTGATGGCACAAGCGGGTCCATTGATCGTATTTCTGGACAGCGTTTGCCTGGGCATCTTTGTTGTCGAGATCGGGATCAAGCTTATCGCCACTGGCCGCAGGTTTTTTACCAGCGGCTGGAACATCTTTGACTTTCTGATCGTCGGGATTGCGCTGGTTCCGGGGGGCGGAGGGCTGTCAGTATTGCGGGCCCTGCGTATCCTGCGGGTGCTGCGTGTCATTTCCGTCGCGCCACGTCTGCGCCGCGTGGTCGAAGGCTTTATCTCGGCCGTTCCGGGTATGGCCAGTGTGTTCCTGCTGATGGCAATTCTGTTTTACATCGGTGCGGTGATCTCGACCAAACTGTTCTCGCAATCTTTCCCCGACTGGTTCGGTGATCTTGGGCTGTCGGCCTATACCTTGTTCCAGATCATGACGCTGGAAAGCTGGTCGATGGGCATCGTCCGCCCGGTGATGGAGGTGTATCCTTATGCCTGGTTGTTTTTTGTCCCATTCATCATGGTCACGACATTTGCGGTGGTGAACCTGCTGGTCGGCCTGATCGTAAATTCGATGCAGGATGCCCATCATGCCGAAGATGAGGTGAAAACAGACGCCTACCGGGACGAGGTAATTGCGCGACTTGAAATCATCGAACGCCATTTAATTGAGCAGTCGAACATCAAAAAGTGATTTCAGTTTTTATTTTTTTTGGCATAATAACCGAAAAAAAGAAGCAGGCAGTGAAAAATATGGATCGTCGAGTATTTGGATTGGGTGCTATGGCAACGCTGAGCCTTTCGGCTTGTGCCTCAGCTGGCCCGAGAATTTTGACTTACAATGGGCCCGAGGTTACCTCGCTTGTTGTGAACAAGGGATCACGCAAACTCTATCTTCTTCATCATGAGCAGGTCCTTCGGGAATATGATGTTGATTTGGGATTTGCTCCGAACGGCACGAAGATAAAACGCGGTGATGGTCGTACCCCGGAGGGCACGTATCTGATCGATCGCCGAAATCCCCGAAGCCGATATCACCTGTCGCTAGGAATCTCTTATCCGGACTCGCAGGACATCGCTTTGGCGAAAGCTGCAGGTGTTGATCCGGGTGGCGATATTTTCATTCACGGACAGCCCAATCTGCGGTCTGAGTTCAAGCGCGCGAAAAAGACGCCGGACTGGACAGCGGGCTGCATCGCGGTGAAGAACGACGAAATTGAAGAGATCTATGCGATGGTCAATCGCGGCACGCTGATCACCCTGCGCGCATAGGGTTTTACGACTGCGGCCGCCATGGGCCGAATCCAAATTGCAAATAGTCGCGGTGGTATGCTTCGGCTGCGAGCGCCTCGAGTTGTTCGTCGTAAATCTGTTCCAGCGTATAGGGCACGTCTTCCGGGCAGACCTCTGGTTCGGGTGGGTTTGTATGACCCATTGAACGGGCGAGCGCGGGCAGGGCCGTTCTCAACTCCTCTTCTCGCAGGATCAGATCTGGCATGGCGAACCCCGACATCCCCTCGATCACCAAAGACTGACTGCACCAGGCTCCGTCAACACGGATCGGCGTCTGGCCATCTAGGTTGTGGCGCAGAAAGGTCAGAAAGGTAGCAAATGCCTCATAGTGCTGGTCGAGGGAATAGTTGTTGGCTCGCACTTGTCCCGGGATCGGCAATTTGAACCGATTGCGCAGCGTGTGTCGGATCACTTGATAGCTGCCCGGTCCCTTGTTCAGAATACGGGTACAAAAGGCGGTGTGCGCCCGAGCCAACGGGTGACGCAGAACGGTGAATTTGCGGTGCCCCGTTTGGGATTGCATCCATGCGCGGGTTTGCTTGCGATTGCGATCAGTGATCAGATCGTCAGGGTGGGTTTCGTCCAGTTTCGCCAGCCAATCCCTGATCACCGGATCAACACCGCTGCGGATGGGCAGATACATAAGTGGGGTTTTGGCCGCAGCCACATAAAGTACCGCTGCCGGACCGCGCCGGGGTTCAAAATTCGGGGTGCGGTGCAGGTTGAACCAATCCACTCCAATCAGCGATTGTTCCATATCGTCCGGATTGGTCACCTTTGACAAAGGCGGGGCCGGGTTTTGCGGCTTTAGCGTATCGTCCAATTGATCCAGACGCCCTTCAACACCCAACCACCCAGCCAACCCATTCAGGACATTCAGCTGGTTCAGATCGTCGTAACCAATGTAAAACGCGGTCTGGCCGGATTTCTGCAGGTTGTTTAGCAGAAACTCCTGATGGCGCTGCAGGTTATCGAGATAGAATGCAAATTCTTCGGGATCAAATTCAACCTGCGCGTCCATGCGGCGTTTGATGTTCTTCAGTTGCCACTGTTTGGTCGCGCGCGCAATTTTCAGCGAAAGATAGCTGTCCAGCGGATTGCGGGTCAGTATGATCTTGGCGCATTTAGGATCGTTTAGCGCAGGCTCGAGAACCCGCGGCTCGTGATCCTGGAAATAGCGGAAGCCGTTCAGGCATCCCGGGGCTGACCGAATGGCGTTGATCAGTTGTGTTGGGTCAGTGTCGCGTTCAGCCAGCGAAACACCCAGCAGGTCTTCGGATTTTAGTCGGCCGATGAAATGTGGGTTGAACGCCTCACCATGGCAGGTAATGCCGTCAATCGCATTCAGATTGGCTTCCAACAGGTTCGAGCCAGTGCGCATTGCGGCCAGAACGATGAAGTAGTCGAACTTGGCTGACATCGGCGATCACTTCACCAGATAGGGTTTGCGGTAGGGTTTGGTCTGGGTTCCGAACACATCATCGGCGGGGAAATCACCCATCAGGTACGGGTGCATTCCCTGGTTCTTCAGGTTCTGAAGGAACTGACCGAACCCGGACAGGTCGACCATCGTCGGTGCTTCGGTCAGGTGGCTTGCCTGCTGTGTTCCGATTTCATCGATAATGCTTTGCAATGGCTCCATCGGGGATTCGATGAACTCTGCCAGGGTCCAGCTGCGCATCCGGGCTTTGGTCCAGACCGAGGTCAGAATCTCGAGTTGTTTGGATTCGATCTGCTGCAGACGGGCGGCTTCGGTTCTGATATCTGCGAAATTCATGTTTGATCGGAACAGGTCAATTGCCCAGGCCCCGGTGATCACCGAAATCTGGGCGTTTTTGTCCCGCGCCAGCAACCAGTTGATGTCTTGAGTGTCGGCTGGTCCGAATTGAAAACACTGGCGTTCACCGCGCGTGTTCCAGATCAGGTTCGACAGAAACGCTGTCGGGTTGTAATCGCGCAGGGTCGCGCTATCGGTGAGCGCACCGTTGATGATGGTTTCACCTTGCGCAAACTCGGCCCGGTCGGGGCCGAACAAATGTCCGTGGACCTTGGCGCCAGTAGTGTCTGACAACCAGGCTTCGAACCCCTCGAACACTTCGGAAAAGCCCTGAAATACGCAATACGGGGATGAGGTCAGGCCGTTTTCGCTGCCATGTCTGGGAAAGCGGCTTTGCATGTACAAACCATCGCGGCCATGCGTTCGTCGTTCAACGGCCTTGGCGAACACCCGGTCGATCTTACCGGGATTGGGCTCGGCTGGTTTCATTGCTCCGGCCTGATCAGTCAGAAAGGACTGATACAACCGATCCGCGCGCCACCAGATTTTCCGAGCGACAAAGCAATCCGACCGGCGCAACAGCTGCAGATGATCATCATAGAAAATATGCGGCCGGCCTTGATAGTCGAATTTGGACAGAGTCAGCGATCGGCTCTCGATATGGGTTGAATACAGACGCGCCAGAGTTTGAAAGTAGCTTTCATCCGGGATCCAGACGTGGCGAAAATATGCGTCATAGATTTTGCGCTTCGGATCCTGCAGGACCGCCGACAGTGTTTGACGGGTCAGGCACCACCACTGGCTGCCCATATGCGGCATCAATCCTTCGGGTATCCGTCGGCGGATGCCCAACGCGCGTTGCAATTTGACATATGTGTCAAACAGCTTGCGATGCTTGCGCCATGAAAACGGGAAGCGCAGCGTGAAACGTTCGTGATCCAAGCCACCGATGGTCCAGCTGACGTCAGCGGTTGTTGCGCTTTCGATAAAGTCGATGCGGGGCCGGTCGGCAAGATAATCGATCAGTTCCTGAACCGGGCGCAAGGGCAGGCAGGCACCCGAAGACAAGAACACGTGGCGGACATCAGGGAAGGATTCCAGCAGCCGTTCGGATGCGCATTGCGAGGCGGCGACGATGCCCCAGCCACCCCAGTCACAGATATGACGGTCCGAGAAGACGATCAGCGGGTTGTCCGCGCAAGACGAAACAAATCTGGAATAGTCCACGTCTGGCACTTTGCGATCTACATGGATCACGACTGGGCAGTCGGTTGCAGTCCAGTGCCGCGCCACCTGCTCAGCGCGATCAAGTGCGGTATGCACCAGCATGACGATGCCAAGACTGCTCATGCCCAGTTTCCTTTTGACATGAGACCCAGAATCTCAAGCTGCCGCCAGTTGATGAACTTCTCTGAACAGGTGCACCAGAAAACGGGCTTACCCTCAAGCTGCTGCGCATAGGCTTTGTATTCGCCGGACCCACGGTAGTGTTCTCCGCGCTGCAGCTCCTCATGCGCCTTGTCGCCCAATGTGTTGATCAATTTAGCATGCAGCAGCGCGCCGCTGGTTTTCTCTCCGCCCCACTCATCGTAGACTTGGTTCAGGCCGCGCGGTAAAAGCGAATGAGTTGAACTTACATAGACATAGCGCCTATCCCATTTGACCAGTGGGATTTTGTTCAATGCAGGCGCTTTGGCCGGAGTCTCTTGAAAAAACACACGTGCCCTCGGCCCACCCTGAATCCAAAGATTTTTGTAAACTGGATTCTTTGTGATCGTGTAGTTTCCTGCATCAAACCAGCGCGCGATATCAAAGGGGTTTTGTCCTTCGGTGTAAGGTTCCGCGTCCACTGGCCCCTGCGGATACATGTCGATCAACATGGTGCCAAAGCTGCGCACGGCGCAGCCGTCCAGCCAGTCGGTCAGGGCGCGGATCGGTCGTGTATCGCAAAACGGATAGATAAAGAACTCATCCGGATCGACGGTCAGAACCCAGTGCCCATGCGCATATTTCCGAAGCAGATAGTTTGACCAGTCCAAACCATAAGACGCTTTCTTGTAGCTGGTCTTTGTGCGCCAGACCGAGACATCCGGCTGCGCTTGCAGAAACTCAAAGCTGCCGTCATCACTGTCATTGTCGACAAACAGAAAGTGATTGATGCCCAGTTTGCGATAATAATCCAGAAGATAGGGCAGGCGGATCTTTTCGTTGCGGATGACGCTCATCAGTAGAATATCGTCCGAACGGATCGCTGCGGTGTTGGTGCTGGCCGGCTTCAACTCGCGTCGTTTTTTGACACATCGCAAAATACGGCGCTTGCGCCGCAATCTCATTCGATATGATCCCCATAGGCTCACGCGACTGCCCAACCTTTTGTATAACGCGAGCGTTCCCCGGGTCTGCCAAGACGTGTTTGGCACCAGGGTCTTGCCGGTTTATGCCATTTTTGCATCTTGCAAAGCAATGGATTTAAAAGCCGTTAGTGACGAGCATGGTTTTTATGCCCTTGTTTTCTGTGATCATTCCCAACCTCCGGCGTTCATCAGACCCATTTGCTGCAACTGCGCCCAGCCTGTGTATTCGGTAGAGTGTGGGGTCCACATGTCTGGGCAATTAATTATCTCATCGTAGTATGGCCCGAATTGGTCCGGATCGTGAAAATGCTGTCGTCGCTGCTTTTCGATTTCCGACTTTTCGACAATTTCCGGCAGGAACTTGGTGTGCAGCAAGACACCAGACGGCGTTTCCCCACCTGGCCCGTCATAGGCCGAGTTCAGCTTTCGGGGCAAAGCGGAATGACAGGAGTTCACGAAAGCATAGCGGCGCGACCATCGAACCAGTGGTATTTTGTTTAAGGTCGGAGAGCACTGCCGCACCTGCGTAAAGAACGTCCGTTCACGCGCGCCGCCCTGTACCCAAAGATTGCCTGCCGGGCTTTGTCGCTGCGCCCGGTACGGCCCGGCATCGAACCAGCTCAGAACCGCTGTCGGGTCGGTTTCGGCGTCATAGGATTGGGACCCCAGCGGACCCTTGGGGTACAGATCCAGCATCAGCGTACCAAACGCCACGCGCCCTTGCAGATCCAGCCAAGTGGTCAGATCGTGGAGCGAGCGGTCGCCATGATTGGCATAGATCAACAGCTCATCGGCATCGACCATCAGACACCAGTGCCGGTGGCCGTATCGCATCTGCAGCCCCGTCAGCCAGTCCAGCCCGTACCTGGACGCCCGATAACTGGCATGCGTTTGCCACAGTGAGACGTCTGGCTGTTCCAGCAGATACTCGGTTGATCCATCGTCGCTGCCATTGTCCACAATCAGAAAATGATCGACTCCCAACCGACGATAGTGGCGAAAAAACCAAGGCAGGCGGGTGATTTCGTTGCGCAGCGTCGTAAAGACCAGAATGTCACCGCGGTTGATTGTGTGTGTGCGGTCCATCAGGGATGAAAGCTGCTTTTGGCTGCGCCATGACCTCCACAACAGGCGGCGACGTTTCCAGCGCAGGCGGTACTTCTGCCCCCATCCGATCTGGGGGAGCATCTGTGCCGCGTTGCTGGTCACAGGATCCTCATTTCTCGTAGTGGCCGTTCTGGTGCCAGCGCCAAGCATCTGAGATCATAATCTCTAAGGTAGAGCGTTTGGGATTCCAGCCCAGTTCGGTCTCGGCGCGCACCGAGCCTGAAACCAGCTTGGTGCAATCACCTGCCCGCCGGGCACCGACGGTATAAGGGACCGGGCGATTGGTCACGGACTTGGATTGTTCGATGACCTCGAAAACCGAAAACCCGGAACCGGTGCCCAGATTGAACACCCGGCTGTCCTTGCCTTGTTCCAGCCAATCCAGCCCAAGCACATGGGCATCCACCAGATCACAGACATGCACATAATCGCGAATGCAGGTGCCGTCCGGCGTTTCGTAGTCCGTGCCGAAAACGGTCAACCCATCCCGTTTGCCGTCAATTGCATCCAGCATCAATGGAACAAGATGAGTTTCGGGTCGATGGAATTCGCCGACCTCGCCATCCGGGTCCGCGCCTGCGACGTTGAAATAGCGGAAGATCACATGGCGCAGACCATGGGCGGCCTCGAAATCGCGCAGGATATCTTCGATCGCCCGTTTAGAGGCCCCGTACGCGTTCAGCGGGTGCTGCGATGTGGTCTCATCCAAAACCACATTGTCATGCTCGCCATAGGTGGCGCAGGTGGACGAGAATACAAAGTCCAGACATCCCGCAGCAACCGCGGCCTCGATCAGTGTCAGGGAACCGGTGACGTTATTCGACCAGTACTTTCCGGGCTTTGCCATAGCCTCGCCCACTTGGCTAAGGGCTGCAAAATGCATCACCGCCACCGGCTGATGTTTGGTAAAAACCTCGTCCAGTCGCGCCCGGTCCATCAGGTCGCCCTGTTCGAACGGGCCGAATTTCACCGCATCCTGCCAGCCGGTGACGAGATTGTCATAGGTCACCGGGGTATAACCTGCCTGCGACAACGCCTTGCAGGCATGTGATCCGATGTAGCCAGCGCCACCGGTTACGAGAACAGTCTTCATATGTCGCCCATAGAGTCAGAGTTGAAGGTTGCTATGCCATCGCAATAGCGAACGTCAGGGGGAAAAGCGGTCAATCCAGACCCATATCTGCCATCATAGCCTCAATTTTAGGCACATCTTGGGGGTTGTTGAGCTCCCAAAACTGACGGCCCTTGGCCTCAACCTCGACGCACAGAACCTTGCGGCCGTTCTCCATGAACCGCAATTGTTCCAGCCCTTCCAGCTGCTCCAGTGGCCCCACCGGCCAATCCGGATAAGACTCCAGTGCGTCCGGGCGGTACGCGTAGACGCCGACATGATGAAAGACAGGGGTTGGATCGGTGCCCGCGTAGGTTTGCGCCGTGAACGGCACAACTTCTTTCGAGAAGTACATTGCGCTATGATCACTGGCAAAAACAGCCGTCGTGCCACCAACACGGTCATGTTTGCGGTCGTTCAAAAGACCTCTCAGCGCATCTCCGTCGCAGCGCAACACAGGTGTTGCCACACCCGCATCCGGTGCGGCGCGCAGGCCCGAGATAAGGTCTTCGACAAACCAATGCGGCGTCAGCGGAGCGTCGCCCTGCAGGTTGACCACGATGTCATACTTCGCGCCCAACACGCTATGAGCCTCGGCACATCGTTCGGTGCCATTGCCACAGGCCTCGGATGTCATCACTACCTCGGCCCCGAACGCTTCGGAAACCTCGCGGATGCGATCATCATCTGTGGCAACGACCACCCGATCGACGCCGGACACGGATTTTGCCGCGCGCCACGACCGTTCGATCAGCGTCATCGCAGTGCCGTTTGCACCTGTCAAAGGCACCAGAGGTTTGCCGGGATAGCGGGACGAGGCATAGCGGGCGGGAATGGCAAGCAGTACGGACATCAGGCCTCCTTCAGGTCTACGCCCGGGGCGTAGGCGATGAAAAACGGGTTTGCATACCCGTCCTTGCCATAAGTAAGGGCAGAATGATCATCAAAACGCACCACCTTGCCACCTGCACCGGCCAGCACAGCATGACCAGCGGCAGTGTCCCATTCCATTGTACGCCCAACGCGGGGATAGATGTCAGCCTCACCAGTCGCGATCAGACAGAACTTGAGCGAAGAGCCCGCGCTCTTGCTGTCCTGAACCTGATATTTGTTGATGTAGTCATCGGTCGCTTGATCGCGGTGAGATTTAGAAGCCACAACCAAAAGCGCGGAGTTGTCAGGATTCGATACAGATATCGGCGTCATCGCACCCGGTTGATCCTTTTCCAAGGCTCCGGTTTCCTCGACAGATTGGCCATCGGCTTGGGTATAGAACATGCGATCGCGGGCAGGGGCGTAAACAACGCCTCGGGTTGGCACGCCGTTTTCAACCAAAGCGATGTTCACCGTGAAATCGCCACGTCGGTTGATGAACTCTTTGGTACCGTCCAGAGGATCCACGATCAGGAACGTATCGCCCTTTTCAGAATGCGAGGCGGCCTGTTCTTCGGTCACCAGCAGAATGTCAGGAAACGCGGCACGCAACCCGGCGGAAATCAGGGCATCAGCAGCTTCGTCTGCCTCGGTCACTGGGCTGGAATCGGATTTGACTTTGACGTCAAAATCATCCGACTGGTAGATTTCCATGATCTTGTCGCCCGCTTCCAGGGCCAAACGTCGGATGACGGGAATGAGGGCGTCATAGGTCACAAAAATGCTCCGTTCCTGTGGTTTGTTGATCCAAACTCATGACGGACTTATGATGCGCCGGTTACCGAACGGCAAGATATTCATGCCAGATTAGGGACAACAAAGCAGGGAAGACGCGTCGCGTGTTTTATTTCAAGCGGAACCAAACGCTGCTGGGCGGCGCATTCACAACGATGGAACTGGTGTTCCATGCGGTGGTGCGCAGTGTACGTTCCCAGCATGCGAACGCGGTCATGGCGATCCTGATCAACATCATGCAGGTGGTGGTGATGGCGCTGATCTTCTATTTGATCATGTCATTCATGGGCACGCGGGTTGCCAAGATCCGGGGGGAGTTCATTCTTTACATCCTGTCGGGTGTTTTCCTGTTCATGATGCATGTCCAATCAGTCGGTTCCATCTCCGGGGTTAAAGGGGTCAATAACCCGATGATGCTGCACTCCCCAATGAACGTGATGGTCATGATTCTGGCGGCTGCGTTTGGAACGCTTTACAAGCAGATGATGTCTATCCTGGTGATCCTGTTTGTCTACAGTGTCTCCGTCAAACCGCTCGAGATTCAGGATCCCGGCGGCGCGTTTGCAATGTTGATCCTGTCGTGGTTCACAGGATGTGCAGTCGGTCTAGTGTTCATGGCGCTCAAGCCGTGGCTTCCAACCTTCTCGTCTATGGCCAGCAATGTTTACCGACGTCTGAACATGGTGTTCTCCGGAAAGATGTTCGTCGCCAATGCGCTTGGCGGCGGAATTCTTATGATGTTTGCCTGGAACCCGCTGTTCCACATCATCGATCAGTGCCGCGGGTTTGTGTTTCGCAACTACTTTCCACGCAACACCAGCTGGGAATACGCCCTTTGGGTTGGGATCGCGCTGCTGATGATTGGCCTGCTGGGCGAGTTCTTCACCCGCAAGCACGTCTCGCAAAGCTGGAACGCCCGCCGCTAATGCGCCACCCTTAGCGTCAGGTTGATCCTGCCACCCTTGGGCAACAGCTTTGATGATCCGTGCCGGATTCGATCCACGCCGTGATATGCCAACCTCGCGGGCCCGCCCATGATCACGACGTCCCCTGAATTCAGCCAGATCGATTCGGTCTTGCCTCCACGCGTGGTGTTGCCGATGCGGAACAGCGCATCGTCGCCCAGAGAAATCGACAATACCGGCCAGGAAAAATCTGCCTCATCCTTGTCCTGATGCAGCCCCATTCGGGCATCTTCACTATAGTAGTTGATCAGGCAGCAGTCCGGGTCACGTTCAGCGCTGGCCAGTTCGTGCCAGATATTCAGAACCGACTCGGGAATTCCCGGCCACGCGCCACCTTTGGGGTGTTGCGTTTGATATCGATACCCGGATCTGTCCGTGACCCAACCAACCGCGCCCGCCGAGGTCATGCGCACGGACATTTCCTTGCCTGACGGGGTCATCGCTCGGAACAAGGGTGCCGCTTTCAGAATCGGTCGCAGGTCTTCGACCAGCTGACCTTGCGCCGCCGCATCCAGATAGCCTTTTCTGATATCAAAACCGCGCAAAAGCAGCCGTGCCATCCCAGATTTCCCATTCCTTACCGAAACCTTGCGGAAAAAGGCCGCAGATTTGCGAAAACCTGCATTTCTGAACGCTTGCAGGCCCCTGTTCCCGCCCTTATATACGCCGGGACGCGCGATGGTGTAGTGCTGTCGCGCACAACATATCGGGGACGGGATGCCATAAAGGGTCCAGCCCTCGGGACATCGCCTTGAAGAGAAAGGGATCGCAAATGGGAAAAGTAATAGGGATTGACCTCGGCACCACCAACTCGTGTGTGGCCATCATGGACGGCTCGCAGCCGAAGGTCATCGAAAACGCCGAAGGGGCGCGGACCACGCCTTCGATCGTCGCCTTCACCGAAGATGAGCGACTGGTCGGTCAGCCTGCCAAGCGTCAGGCGGTCACCAACCCCGACAACACCATCTTTGGCGTCAAGCGCCTGATCGGTCGTCGTGTGGATGATGCAGAAGTCGAAAAAGACAAGAAAATGGTGCCATATGCTATCGTCAATGGTGGCAACGGCGACGCGTGGGTCGAAGCCCGCGGTGAAAAGTACTCCCCAAGCCAAATCTCGGCCTTCACTCTGGGTAAGATGAAGGAAACCGCTGAGAGCTATCTGGGTGAGGAAGTCACACAAGCCGTCATCACCGTTCCGGCCTATTTCAATGACGCCCAGCGTCAGGCGACCAAAGACGCAGGCAAGATCGCCGGTCTGGAAGTCTTGCGGATCATCAACGAACCGACAGCTGCCGCCCTGGCCTATGGCCTGGACAAGGAAGAAACCCAAACCATCGCGGTCTATGACCTTGGTGGTGGTACCTTCGACGTGACCATTCTGGAAATTGATGACGGTCTGTTCGAGGTCAAATCGACCAACGGCGACACCTTCCTGGGTGGTGAAGACTTTGACATGCGCATCGTCAACTACCTGGCGGACGAGTTCAAAAAAGAACACGGTGTCGACCTGTCTGCCGACAAGATGGCCCTGCAGCGTCTGAAAGAAGCTGCTGAAAAAGCCAAGATCGAACTGTCCTCGACCTCGCAGACCGAAATCAACCAGCCGTTCATCTCGATGGGTGCCAACGGTCAGCCGCTGCACATGGTCATGAAACTGACCCGTGCCAAGCTGGAATCTCTGGTTAGCGATCTGATCAAGAAATCGATGAAGCCTTGCCAGGCCGCGTTGAAGGACGCGGGCCTGTCGGCGGGTGACATTGATGAGGTTGTTTTGGTCGGTGGTATGACCCGGATGCCGAAAGTCATCGAAGAGGTCACCAAATTCTTCGGCAAAGAGCCGCACAAGGGCGTGAACCCAGACGAAGTTGTCGCCATGGGTGCCGCCATTCAGGCCGGTGTTCTGCAAGGCGACGTCAAAGACGTGGTTCTGCTGGACGTGACCCCGCTGTCGCTGGGGATTGAGACGCTGGGTGGCGTGTTCACCCGCCTGATCGACCGCAACACCACGATCCCGACCAAGAAGTCTCAGGTCTTCTCGACCGCCGAGGACAACCAGAACGCCGTGACCATCCGCTGTTTCCAAGGGGAGCGCGAAATGGCTGCGGACAACAAGATCCTGGGTCAGTTCAACCTTGAAGACATCCCGCCAGCCCCGCGTGGTATGCCCCAGATCGAGGTGACGTTTGACATCGACGCCAACGGTATCGTCTCGGTTTCGGCCAAAGACAAAGGCACCGGCAAAGAGCAGAAGATCACCATCCAGGCATCGGGTGGTTTGTCGGACGAAGATATCGACAAGATGGTCAAGGACGCCGAAGACAATGCCGAGGCGGACAAAGAACGCCGCGAGCTGATCGAGGCGAAGAACCAGGCGGAAAGCCTCATCCATTCGACAGAAAAGTCGATGGAAGAGCATGCCGATAAAGTCGACCCAACCACCATCGAAGCCATCGAGCTGGCGATTGCCGCGCTGAAGGACGAGCTGGAAACCGAGAATGCCGACAAGATCAAGTCGGGCATTCAGAACGTTACCGAAGCTGCCATGAAGCTGGGTGAAGCCATCTATAAGGCACAAGCCGAAGAGGGTGATGAAGAACCTGCAGCTGCGGATGAAGCTCCGGGCGCGGACGACATTGTCGACGCCGAATTCGAAGATCTGGACGACGACAAGCGTAACTAACGGGCAACCGTGCCATTTCGGGCCGGTCCGGTTACCGGGCCGGCCCGATTACGTTGAGACATAAGGAAACACTGATGTCAAAACGCGACTACTATGATGTGCTCGGCGTGTCCAAGGGCGCATCGGCGGACGAGATCAAGAAAGGCTTTCGTACGAAAGCCAAAGAGCTGCATCCCGACCGCAACAAAGACAACCCGGATGCTGAAGCTCAGTTCAAAGAAGCGAACGAGGCCTATGACATTCTGAAAGACGCCGAGCGCAAGGCGGCTTATGACCGCTTTGGCCACGCGGCTTTTGAAAACGGAATGGGCGGCGGGGGCCGTCCCGGAGGCGGCTTTGGCGGGCAGGGCGATTTCTCCAGCGCGTTCTCAGACGTGTTCGACGACCTGTTTGGCGATTTCATGGGCGGTCAACGTGGCGGTGGTGGCGGACGCCGTGCCGCGCGCGGGTCTGACCTGCGCTATAACCTGCGCGTCACGTTGGAAGAGGCCTATACCGGCTTGCAAAAGACCATCAATGTGCCTGCTGCCGTGGCCTGTTCGGCCTGCGAGGGCTCGGGTGCCGAAGGCGGCGTAGAGCCGACAACCTGCCCAACCTGTTCAGGCATGGGGAAGGTCCGTGCCCAGCAGGGCTTTTTCACCGTCGAACGAACTTGCCCAACTTGTTCGGGATTGGGTCAGATTATCAAAAACCCTTGTAAATCCTGTCAGGGCGCGGGCCGCGTCGAAAAAGAACGCGCCCTTTCGGTCAACATCCCCGCGGGCGTCGAAACCGGAACTCGTATCCGACTTGCGGGTGAGGGTGAGGCCGGAATGCGCGGTGGCCCTCCGGGCGATCTCTACATCTTCGTCGAAGTGTCCGAGCACAAATTGTTCGAGCGTGACAGTGTGAACCTGTACTGCCGCGTGCCGGTCAGCATGGCCAAGGCTGCTCTGGGTGGGTCTATCGAAGTGCCCACCATCGATGGCGGCCGTGGCCGTGTTCAAATCCCGTCGGGTAGCCAGTCAGGTCGCCAGATGCGCCTGCGGAGCAAGGGCATGCCCGCCCTGCGCGGCGGCGGTGTCGGCGATATGTTGATCGAGCTTGCTGTCGAAACCCCGGTCAACCTGACCAGCCGCCAAAAAGAACTGCTGCGCGAGTTTGATGATCTGGGCGAAGACAACCATCCGGAATCCAACAGCTTCTTTTCGTCTGTGAAGTCTTTTTGGGATGGCATGAAAGGCTAAAGCGTTTCTGAGCGCGGGGGTATCTGCCCCCGCAGCATACACACGGCTTTCCCCGAACATGCGTTCAACGGCAGCATATCTTTCCTGCTTCATTTGGCTGAAAATATCCCGGAGCGCGAGGCAGAGCCTCGCATTCCCTGACCTGCCAGGGGCTGTTTTGGCTATAGACTAAAGACCAAACTGGCCAAACAACGGGCAAATTGCCCCTTGATTCCCTGCGTCACCCCTGAGATGGTCTGCCCTAACCGTTGGGGTGCCCAGATCAATGGGCTGAGAGGCGCGAAATCGCTAACCCATCGAACCTGATCCGGGCAATTCCGGCGGAGGGAACGGTCTCAAGTCGATAGACGTTTTCCAAACCCGTTGCCCCCGAAACAGATGGAGCAACGACGTGGCACCTATTGCCTTGACCATTGCAGGATCCGACAGCGGCGGCGGTGCCGGAATTCAGGCTGATCTGAAAGCCATGTCCGCGCTGGGCGTCTATGGCGCCAGCGTCGTTACCGCCGTCACCGCCCAAAATACGCAGGCAGTCACTGCTGTACATGGCATTCCACTGGACGTCATTTCTGCCCAAATCGACGCTGTTCTTGGTGATCTTGACGTCAAGGCGATCAAGATCGGTATGCTGGCAACCCCTGAGATCATTCATACCGTTGCGCAAGGCATTTCCGGCTTTGCAGGTCCGGTGGTCTTGGACCCGGTTATGGTTGCAAAATCCGGTGACGCCCTGCTGGCTGGCGAAGCAATCCAGACCTTGCGCGATGTTCTGATGTCCCGCGCCACTGTCCTGACACCGAACCTGCCAGAGGCCGCTTGCCTGCTGGGCATGCCGGTTGCTGGCTCAACAGCCGAGATGATCGAACACGGGCGGGCCTTGTGTGCTCTGGGTGCAAACTCAGTGTTGATGAAAGGCGGTCATGGCAAAGGTGATGTCTGCCACGACCTGTTGATCAATTCTGCCGGCGTCGCGGCCGAGTTCCAGGCGCCCCGTCAGGACACGAACAACACCCATGGTACCGGATGCACATTGTCATCCTCGATCGCAGCGGGTTTGGCCAAAGGATTGGCGCTGACGGAAGCGGTTGCGCAGGCGCATGAATATCTGCAAGGGGCAATCTCGCAGGCGGACACATTGAATGTCGGCTCGGGCCACGGCCCCGTGCATCATTTCCATCGGATTTGGCCCACGTGACGCTTTGGTCTGTCATAGGGTCCGGCGTCGCCGGTCTGGCCGTCGCCAGCGAGCTGGTCGCGCGCGGTGCTCGGGTGCAGGTGTTCGATCCGGGCGGTCCACCGGGTCCGCATGGATGTTCCTGGTGGGCCGGGGGGATGCTGGCCCCATGGTGTGAATTTGAGAATGCCGAAGAACCGGTTTTGCGTCTGGGGCAATCGGCCATCGATTGGTGGGCGGACAGAACACCAGTTCAAAGGCGCGGAACGATTGTCGTGGCGAATACGCGCGACCTGCCGGATCTGCGCCGCTTTGCCCGTCGCACGACAGGGTTTGTCGACATTGATCGGGGTAAAATCACTGAATTAGAGCCTGATATGGGGTCATTCGGAAAAGGATTGTTTTTCGAACACGAGGCGCATCTCGACCCGCGGCAAGCGCTGCAGGATCTCAGTCGTCAGCTGAAGGAAAAAGGCGTTGAGTTTCGCCAGAAACTGGCCCCTGCACAGCTGGAAAACGCAATCGATTGCCGGGGCTTGCACGCGCGTGAGGTGCTCCATGATCTGCGCGGCGTAAAGGGTGAAATGTTGGTCGTACGCTGCCCCGACGTGACACTGACCCGCCCCGTGCGCCTTCTGCACCCGCGCATGCCACTTTACATCGTCCCCCGCGGCGACGGGATCTATATGTTGGGCGCAACGATGATCGAATCTGAGGACAGCAGCCGCATCACGGCGCGCTCGATGCTGGAATTGCTCAGCGCCGCCTATTCGGTCAATCCCGCTTTTGGCGAAGCTGAGGTGCTGGAAATCGGCGTCGATCTGCGCCCCGCCTTTCCTGACAACCTACCTCGCATCCGGCGCCTTGGGCGGACAATCTATGCCAACGGGCTGTATCGCCACGGCTACTTGTTAGCGCCCGCCCTGGCGCAAGGCGTGGCCGATCTGGCGCTTGAGAACAAACATTCGGAGATGGTCGATGAAGATCGTGCTTAACGGCGAAACGCGCGATGTGCGTGCCGAAACCCTGTTTGATCTGCTGGTGGAATGCGGATTCTCGGGCCGTGTCGCCACCGCCGTGAACGAAGAATTCGTCCCCTCAAGCCTTCGCATCGGCCGCGAACTGAAAGATGGCGACCGGATCGAAGTCCTGTCGCCGATGCAGGGGGGCTGACCATGAAGACTTTCTATGGCACCACGCTGCCCAACCCGCTGATGCTGGGCACCGCCCAATATCCCAGCCCGGCCATCTTAGAGCAAGCGTTTCGCGCAAGTGGTGCAGGTGTGGCAACTGTATCTTTGCGCCGGGAAGGGGCAGGCGGCACCGGGCAGACCTTCTGGGCCATGATCCGCGATCTGGGCGTGCAGATCCTGCCCAACACGGCCGGGTGCCACACTATCAAAGAGGCCGTGACCACCGCCCAGATGGCACGCGAAGTGTTTGATACGACATGGATCAAGCTGGAGTTGATCGGCCATACGGACAGTCTGCAGCCGGATGTGTTTCAGTTGGTTGAAGCCGCACGTATTTTGACCGAGGACGGGTTTCAGGTGTTTCCCTATACCACCGAGGATCTGATCGTCGGAGAACGGCTGCTTGAGGCCGGGTGCGAAGTTTTAATGCCCTGGGGGGCGCCTATTGGGTCTGGTCGCGGTTTGAACAACAAATACGCCCTGCGCGCGATGCGGGCCGAGTTTCCCGACGTGCCGTTGGTCATAGATGCTGGTATCGGCCTGCCCAGCCACGCCGCCCATGCGATGGAGCTGGGATATGATGCGGTGTTGCTGAACACTGCTGTGGCCCGAGCGGGCGATCCGATTGAAATGGCGCAGGCTATGGCATTGGCCGTGCAGGCCGGACAGCTGGCCCGTCAGGCCGACCCGATCGAGCCGCGCGACATGGCCGAAGCCTCAACCCCCGTTGTTGGAAAGGCCTTCTTGTCATGAGTTTGGATCGATTTTACCCGATTTTTGACCACTCGGATTGGTTGCGCCGGATGCTGCCATTGGGCGTCAAGCTGGTGCAGTTGCGCGTAAAGGATCAGCCGCTTGCTGAGGTTCGCAAGCAGATCGTGATCTCGCAGCAGCTGTGCCGTGAGTATGGCGCCACGTTGGTCGTGAATGACTATTGGCAAGTCGCCATCGACGCGGGATGCGACTGGATTCATCTGGGGCAAGAGGATCTGGATGACGCCGATCTAAAAGCAATCAGAAATGCGGGTCTAAAACTGGGCGTTTCCACTCATGACGATACCGAACTTGAGCGGGTTCTGGCCATGGCCCCGGATTATGTGGCGCTGGGCCCGGTCTATCCGACAATCCTGAAAAAGATGAAATGGCACCAGCAAGGACTGCCCCGGGTGACGGAATGGAAACAGCGCGTGGGCGACATTCCTTTGGTCGGCATTGGCGGTATGAGCGTGGAGCGCGCGCCCGGCGTGTTGGCGGCTGGCGCTGACATTATCTCGGCCGTGACCGACATCACACTAAATGCAGACCCCGAGGCCCGTGTACGCGATTGGATTGAGGTTACGCGATGAGCCGTTATGCCCGTCAGACAATCCTGCCGGAAGTTGGCGCAAAGGGTCAGGCCCGCCTGTCGGCTGCGCGTGTGCTGGTTGTGGGCGCGGGCGGGCTGGCGGCACCTGTTTTGCCTTTGTTGGCAGGGGCCGGGGTTGGGCATCTGACCATCTTGGATGACGACATAATCTCACTTTCAAACCTGCACCGTCAGACATTGTTCACTGAACAGGATTGCGGTCGTCCAAAAGTTGAGGCGGCAGCAGAGCGATGCCGCACGCTTAACGCTGGTATTGGAGTTAGTGCCAAGAATCAGGCTCTAACACGGGTAAATGTCGCCGAGTTCATAGCCGGCGTCGATCTGGTTTTGGATTGTGCGGACAGTTATGCGGCCAGTTACACTCTGTCAGATACCTGCCTGGAGATGAGCAAACCGCTGATCAGCGCGTCGGTGCTTGGCTTGACTGGATATGTCGGTGGATTCTGCGGCGGTGCCCCGTCCTTGCGTGCGGTGTTCCCCGATGCCCCCGACAGCGGTGCAAGCTGCGCAACCGCCGGCGTGCTGGGCCCCGTCGTTGGAGTGATGGGCGCGATTCAGGCGCAGATGGCTTTGAACCTGATCTTGGGACTCGATCCTTCACCCCTCGGGCAGATGGTGCAGTTTGACGCCCGTACTTGCCGCAGTACCGGGTTCCGGTTCGATGGTGCGCCAGAGCCGGATACCTATTTTTCATTCATCAGCGCGTCTCAACTTGGACCGAGCGATCTGATTGTTGAGCTACGCGATGCGCAGGAAGCGCCGAATCCGATCCATCCGGATGCACAGCGTATGAACCCTGAGAACCTGAAAATAGAGTCTAACAAAGACCAAAGACTGGCGTTGTGTTGTGCCACCGGCCTGCGCGCATGGCGTGTGGCCGAACGAATTCGACCGAATTGGCCGGGCGAGATTGTCCTCGTCGCGGCCTCGACCTCGTGAACAGAAGGAAATGCGAGATATGAAGAAGCTGATCGCTGCAATTGCCCTGCTTGCCGCTGCGCCGGCCTGGGCCGAAGACAAAATGACCGTTCTTCTGGACTGGTTCATTAACCCCGATCATGGCCCGATCATCGTGGCGCAGGAGAACGGCTATTTCGCCGAACAGGGCCTTAAGGTCGAGATCGTTCCACCCGCCGACCCCTCGGCGCCACCACGTCTGGTCGCCGCTGGTCAGGCCGATCTGGCCGTGTCCTATCAGCCGCAGCTGCACCTGCAAATCCACGAGGGCCTGCCGCTCAAACGTGTCGGCACACTGGTTGCCACCCCGCTGAACTGTCTGCTGGTTCTGGAAGACGGCCCGATCAAATCGCCCGCCGATCTTAAGGGTAAGAAAATTGGATTTTCAGTTGCAGGCGTGGAAGAGGCGGTCCTCAGCACAGTTCTGGGCAAGTATGGCGTCAAACTGGACGAGGTTGAGCTGATTAACGTGAACTTCTCGCTGTCGCCGTCGCTGATGACCGGTCAGGTGGACGCGGTGATCGGTGCCTACCGCAATTTCGAATTGAACCAGATGGATATCGAAGGCGTTCCCGGCACCTGCTTCTATATTGAGGAAGAAGGCGTGCCAGCTTATGATGAGCTGATCTATGTCGCCAATCCCGAAACCATGGATATCGACAAGGTCACCCGTTTCCTGGCCGCGACCGAAAAGGCAACGCAGTACATCGTCAACAATCCGGACAAAAGCTGGGAAATCTTCTCAGGCACCTCGCCCGAATTGCAGGACGAGCTGAACGCCCGCGCGTGGGTCGACACGCTGCCTCGCTTTGCCTTGCGCCCGGCGGGTCTTGAGGCCGGCCGCTATGCAAGGTTCGAAGCGTTCCTGAAAGACAGCGGCATGATCGACAGCATCAACCCTGTCAGCGACATTGCTATCGACGTGACAGCAAAATGAGCGAGTATGGCAAAGCCTTCGCGCTGATGCGCGATGCGGCGCAGGGGCCCTGGAGGGATTACACCCGCCACACCTTTGTCGAAGGGCTCAAGGACGGCACCCTCCCGCGAGAGGCGTTCCTGCATTATCTGCGGCAGGATTATGTGTTCCTCACCCATTTCTCACGTGCTTGGGCGCTGGCGGTGGTCAAGGCGCAGACCCATGAAGAAATGCAGGTCGCCTCGGCCACGGTTAACGGGTTGATGCACGAAGAGATGATGTTGCATGTGGGCGTCTGCGCCGATGCGGGAATCTCGCGCGAAGAGCTGTTTGCAACGCCCGAGCGGCCAGAAAACCTGGCCTATACTCGCTTTGTCCTGGAATCCGGGTATTCCGGCGACTACCTGACACTGCTTGCGGCGCTGGTACCTTGTGTCATCGGTTATGCCGAGATCGGATCGCGATTGGCACAGGAGGCGACGTCGGAGACCTATCGCCCGTGGATCGACACCTATGCAGGCGATCAATATCAAAGCTATTGCCATGATATCGGCACCTTGCTGGATGGGGCGTTGATCAGGCGGTTGGACGAAAACTATGACCAGCTTCCCGTATGGTTCGACCTTTGCAAGACCTTTGAAACGGCAACGATGCTCGAGGTCAATTTCTGGCAGATGGGCCTGACCCCGTGATCCCAGCGCCCGACCTTACGATTAGTGGACATGCCAGTATCGATGGCGCGGCTTTGTTCGCGCCGCTGACCCTGACCCTTGGGGCGGGGCAATGGACGTGTCTGTTGGGCGGGTCGGGCGTTGGCAAAACGACTGTTCTTCGGTTGATTGCCGGGCTTGAGACTGGGGCGGAATTCACCGGACAGATTATTGCCGGTGACGGCCAGCCCGTCGCAGCGCGGGTCGCCTATATGGCGCAGGATGATCTGCTGCTTCCATGGGCCTCCGTGGCGCAGAATGTCTCGTTGGGCGCGCGGTTGCGCGGCGAAAAGCCCGATCTGGCCCGTCGCGACCGTCTGATCGAACGGATGCGGTTGCAGAACCACATGACCAAAAAACCCTCCGAGCTTTCGGGCGGCCAACGTCAACGTGTCGCGCTGGCGCGTACGCTGATGGAAGACCGGCCCATTGTGTTGCTGGATGAGCCGTTTTCGGCCCTCGACGCCCGCACTCGGGCCGATATGCAGGAATTGGCTGCCGAGGCGTTACAGGGCCGCACGGTTCTGCTGGTGACCCATGATCCGGGTGAGGCCGCGCGGCTGGGTCAATCGATTGTCGTCATGACACCGTCAGGCCTGACGCCCTGCCAACCGCCCCAGGCCCCAGCCCCGCGCAAGGTGGACGATCTTGAGACGCTGGAAACCCAAGGTTCACTTCTGCGGCTTCTGCGTGAGGAGGTGGCATGAAGTACCTCTCGGCCCTCGCTGCGACCCTGTTTGCGTTGGCGATCTGGCAAGGCATTGTCACCCTGACCGGCCTGCCGAAATTCATCTTGCCTGGCCCGGCACTGGTAGCCGAGACGTGGTGGCAGAACCGCTGGGTGATCGCCGAGCATACCTGGATCACAGCCGTCGAGGTGGTGATTGGCATGGCGTTTGGCACGGTTCTGGGGGTGATCACTGCGCTGCAACTGGCCAATTCCCGTGCCGCGCGGGTGCTGGTGCAGCCGATTCTGGTGTTCACGCAGGCGCTGCCCGTCTTTGCATTGGCCCCGCTGCTGACGCTTTGGCTGGGTTATGGCCTGTGGTCCAAGGTGGCGATGGCGGTGCTGATCATCTATTTCCCGATAACTTCATCCTTTTTCGACGGGCTGATGCGCACGCCGTCGGGCTATCTTGATCTGGCGCGCACCATGCAGGCCAAGCGCCGCACGGTTTTGTGGCATATCCGCGTTCCCGCTGCGTTGCCCTCGCTGGCCTCGGGGATGCGGCTGTCGGCGGTTTATGCCCCGATCGGTGCAGTGATCGGCGAATGGGTCGGCTCGTCGCAAGGGTTGGGTTATCTGATGCTATTGGCAAATGGCCGCGCCAAGACCGATCTAATGTTTGCAGCGATGCTTACCTTGGGCGTGTTCTCGATCCTTCTGCACATGATCGTCCGTCGCGCCACGGCGCGCATGGCCGGTGAGATGCGTTAACCATTCGGAAACCGATTCTGCGCCAGTGTGGCGGCATGACACAGGACGCCTTTGCCGAAGCCTCGATGCTGTTTGACACGGACGAAGCACCCGCGCAGCCGCTGCCGTCTGGTCGGTTACCTTCCTACATCAAAGATCATCGGCGGCGGTTGCGCGAAAGGTTCATGTCCGGCGGGTCGGCCGCGATGCCGGATTACGAGTTGTTGGAGCTGGTCCTGTTCCGGTCCATCCCCCGGCAAGATGTGAAGCCATTGGCGCGTACATTGATCGATACGTTCGGCGATTTCAACCGTGTGCTGACTGCACCTCAGGAACGACTGCGTGATATCAAAGGCGTAGGCGACACGGTAATCACCGATCTGAAGATCCTCGAAGCCTGCGCCCATCGCATGGCCCGCGCACGGGTGATGCAGCGGCACGTAATCTCAGGATGGGATGCGCTGGTGGACTACTGTCACACCACCATGGCCCATCGCGAGACTGAGCAGTTTCGCGTGTTCTATCTGGATCGTAAGAATGTGCTGATCGCGGATGAGGAACAGGCCAAAGGCACCGTTGACCATGTTCCGGTTTATCCGCGTGAGGTTGCCAAACGCGCCTTAGAGCTGAACGCCTCGGCGCTGATCGTGGTCCACAACCACCCGTCAGGCGATCCGACCCCGTCACAATCGGATATAGATATGACCAATCGCATTCAGGATGCCTGTACAGCACTCGGGTTGACCCTGCATGACCATCTGATCATCGGCAAATCAACCGAACTTAGTTTTCGGTCAGAAGGCTACCTTTAGCCGCTACTGCACCCAAACTTCGACCCGGCGATTGACTTTGCGGCCCCAATCGGTGTCGTCACAAGCCATCGGCATCGCCTCACCGAACCCATCAACTGAAACCTCAACGCTGTCCGGAATGGCGGTTTCTACCGCTGCCAAAACGGCATTGCGCACGGTTTGGGCCCGACGCAATGCAATGCGGGCGTTGGCTGCGGCGGCCCCGTCACCGTCGCTGAACCCGACAAAGACCAGTTTGCGGGCATCAAACCTGCCGGCCTCAAGCGCTTGTGCCAGGTGCAGGATGTTGGATCGTGATTGGGCGTCGGGTCGGGACGATCCGGTCTCGAACCGGAAAGACAAAGACAGTCGAGACAAGGGACGCAATGTCGCGATCATGCGCTGCAACTCCTCCAATCCGACCTCGGCGCTGCCGGTGACGATTGCATTGGCCAGACGGTCACCCTGAAGCCCGATCCGCATCGTTTCAGGGGTCTGGTCGACAAAACCGGCTTGTCGGATCGCCATCTGAGCGTCCGGACTTTGGCTATAAGACAGGAACTGACGCGCCACCCGCGGCAGACGGCGTTCGGGCAAGTACAAAAACATGGGCGATGTCAGCGGGTAGTCTTCGGTCTTGATCGACTGACGCGTTGCGGCCAGCGCATGTCCACAGCCCCCGGTTAACGGCAACGCGCGGGCCGCTTCGGCTGAGGCTTGACTGGCAATCCCGATGGCAAAGGGATCATCTGCGACCGCACGCACCAGATCGCTGCCCCGTGAATGCCGGATGGCAGACGCCGACAGCTCGACCCCGGCTGGGATCAAAAGTTGATCTTCAACGGCCTGCGCCAGTCCCGATCCCGCATCGGGCATGTACAGGGCAATTGGAGCGTCCGGACCGCCAAGATCTGACCAACTGGAAATCTCGCCAGACAAAACGCCGGCCAGATCGCCGGGCGAGATCTGACGCACCACATTGTCTTGCGCCACCACTGGCACCATGGCGTCCAGCGCCACAACCCGAGACCGGCGGGTCTGTGTCAGATCGCCAAGTCCTGCAGATTGGGCCGCCTCGCGTTCAGTTTCTCGGATCTCACGCAAGGCCATGACGATGTCGGTATTGTTTTCGATCAGATCGGCAAATCCCCGATCGGTGTTGCCCAGGTGAAAGATCAGGCGCGCCAGCGGAGCTTGCCGTCCGTTTTGGTATAGCTCGTACTGAAACGTGCTTTGATCTACGCGCGCAGGCGTTGCTGTCAAACCCTCTTGTTGGGCGAAGCCGATAATCAGCGCGGGTAGGACGGTTTCAGCCATCACGGATGAGCCCGAAAACCGAACCTCAGCCACGAAATCGGTCAGGTTGGGGCAGGCCGGCCCGTCGCAGGTGACGCCTGACCCATCAACGGTCAATTCGCCGAATTGTGTATCGACCCGGTAGAATTCCCCATCGAACCCCAACAGATTGCCGGTCACCTCGACCTTGCCGTCATGCGAGGTGAGCGTGATGTCCTGCGCCATGACGCCTGATGCCAGCGTCATCGATAACAGTGCAGCCGCTGCTGCACGGAGAAATGTCATAAGATGGTCGAGCCTGCTTGCGGATTACTTTGCCGCAACTTTCAGGTCTTGGAGCAGATTATTCAACACCATAAACTCACCAGCTTGCGAACAATCCGGCAAATTCAGTATCAAATCCCGTGACCGCAGGCGGCGGTCTGCCCGCAGCTCCAGTGACTGCGCGCTCAGAGTCTGTCCGCAGTTCGCCTCGGTCACTTCAGCTTCGACGGTCAGATCAATCGTACCGGATTGATCCGCCTGACCTGCCGGGAAAGAATAAACCTCGATATTTTGCGCATCAACAAGCCCGGAATGGCCAAGGCTAACGACGTTGCCCGCCCCGTAGGCCGACGTGTCCGCCCAGATATGGCCTTCGCCGCCGTAACTGGCACCAAATTCCAACGCGTGAATCTGCAGCGCGGTATCGCCCCGCCATTGCAGTACGACACGTTCATGCTCGGCAATGTCCGGGACATGGGTTGTCGCAACAGTCCCGGTCTCATCTTCGAAGGAAATCAGGAAAATCGCATATTCTGACAATGCCGGAATGGTCAGGTTCAGTGCACCGTTTTTGTCGGTCATCTGGGTGACGGTCAGCCCGCTGTGATGAATTTCGACCCGTTTTTCCAGGTGGCATGGGGCCTTTACGCGCAGTCGTGCTTTGGCGCCGGGCACTGCAACGGCCCGTGCACCCATGGCGCAGTTTTTTTGAGTTCGGGTGGGGGCTGGTAAAGTGCGTGTGGTCGTGGACACAACGCTTGTATGTTCTGCGATAGCATCGGACGGTGAAGAAGATGTCAGGACGATGCTTTCAAGGCCCGCAAGGACTGAGGCTTGATCGGCAGTCGAAGCGACAGGCACATTGTCCTGCGCCCCGCTTGGCTGCGCGGACGTTCCATTTTGCATCAGGTAGCCAATGCCTAAGGCACAAGCGACTGTGCCGCACATGGTCACATAGTTCCGTACAACGAACAATTCACTCTCCCCCCGTGTCAGGAGCGAGTCGCAATGTCGTTAATAATCGCGGCCAATTTGTGGCCGCGAGGCGGACTCATTGTGTTTGACTGTGGGTGACGTTAGGTCAGCCTGCCGTGGCAATGCTTGAATTTCTTCCCTGACCCACACGGGCACTTGTCGTTGCGCGACGGGTTCCCCCAGGTTGACGGGTCGTCCTCGACAAACCCAGGAATCGGGTCGCCAGAAGCTTCGGCTTCGGCCGCTGCTTCGGCTTGGCTTGCGGCCTGATCCACGGCCTTTTGGTTCTGGGCTTGCTGGGCCGCCATCTGGGCAAGCATTTCCTTTTGCTCTTCTTCGGTCAAAGGACGTACGCGTGACAGCTGCTGCGTTACGGTTTCGCGCAGACTGTCCAGCATACCTTCGAACAGCTGGAAGCTTTCCGTTTTGTACTCGTTCAGCGGATCGCGCTGGGCGTAACCGCGGAAACCAACAACCGAGCGCAGATGCTCCAGCGTCAACAGATGCTCGCGCCACTTGCCATCAATGGTCTGCAGCAACACCTGTTTTTCGATATTGCGCATGTTTTCCGGCCCGAATGCGACAGCTTTTTGCGCCATCATTTCGTCGGCGGATTTGATTAAACGCTCGCGCACCTGTTCATCATCGACGCCTTCTTCTGCGGCCCAGTCCTGAACCGGGGCGTCGATGCTCAGCTTGTCCTTGATGGCCTCGTACAAGCCATCGGTATCCCATTGATCTGCATAGGATTTGGGCGGCATGTATTCGTCAATCAGATCATCAATCACCTGTTCGCGCATATCCGATACGATCTCGGACAGATCGTTGGTCGACATGATCTCGCGACGCTGGCTGAAGATTACCTTACGCTGATCGTTCATCACGTCGTCGAACTTCAGTACGTTCTTGCGCATGTCAAAGTTGCGACCTTCGACCTTGGACTGCGCACGTTCCAGAGACTTGTTCACCCAGGGGTGCACAATCGCCTCACCTTCTTTCATGCCCAGTGTGGTCAGAACTTTGTCGAGACGTTCCGAGCCGAAAATACGCATCAGATCATCTTCAAGGCTAAGGTAGAAAACAGTGCGGCCCGGGTCACCCTGACGACCGGAACGGCCGCGCAGCTGATTGTCGATGCGGCGGCTTTCATGGCGTTCGGAGGCCATCACATACAGGCCACCCGCTTCAAGTACCTTCTGCTTTTCTTCGGCATGACGCGCTTCTTCGGCTGCGCGCAGCTCGGTTGGGTCGGCTTCGGGGTTTTCCGCCAACGCCTGAAGCACTTTCATTTCGACATTGCCGCCCAGCTGAATGTCAGTGCCGCGACCGGCCATGTTGGTGGCGATGGTCACCGCGCTATAGCGGCCCGCATCGGCGACGATCTGGGCCTCTTGTTCGTGCTGGCGGGCGTTCAGAACGTTGTGTTCGATACCTTCCTTGGTCAGCAGCTGGCTCAGCAACTCGGATTTCTCAATCGATGTTGTGCCCAAAAGAACAGGCTGGCCCTTTTCGGTGGCCTTCTTGGTTTCTTGGATCATCGCGTCGTACTTCTCGCCACCGGTACGATAAACCTGATCGTCTTCATCCAGGCGCGCGATGGGTTTGTTGGTCGGAACCTCTACCACGCCCAAACCGTAAATCTCGGCAAATTCTTCCGCTTCGGTCAGCGCGGTACCCGTCATTCCACCCAGCTTGTCATAAAGGCGGAAATAGTTCTGGAACGTTACGCTGGCTAGCGTCACGTTTTCGGGCTGAATTTGCACGTTTTCCTTGGCTTCGATTGCCTGATGCAAACCTTCGGACAAACGACGGCCCGGCATCATCCGGCCGGTGAATTCGTCGATCAGAACTACGTTGCCGTCCCGGACGATGTAATCCTTGTCCCGCTGGAACAGCTTGTGCGCCCGCAGACCCTGATTGACATGGTGAACCACAGTGGTGCTTTCGGGATCGTAAAGAGAATGGCCTTCGGGGATCAGCTCCGCCTCTAGCAACTGGCTTTCCAGAAACTCGTTGCCTTCATCTGTGAAGGTCACGTTCCGGGACTTTTCGTCCAGTGTGAAGTGATCATCGCTCAGCGACGGGATCAGCGCATCAATGGCGGTGTATAGATCCGAGCGGTCCTCGGACGGGCCCGAGATGATCAGAGGGGTTCGCGCTTCATCGATCAGGATCGAATCCACCTCATCCACGATCGCGAAATTATGGTGCTTCTGGTACACCTGATCCAAATCTGCCTTCATGTTATCGCGCAGATAGTCAAAACCCAGCTCGTTATTGGTGGCATAAGTGATGTCGCAGGAATAGGCTGCCAGCTTCTCGGCATCGGGCTGGCCTGACCATATCACGCCAGTTGTCATGCCAACGGCGGCAAACACCTTGCCCATCCATTCTGAATCGCGCTTGGCCAGATATTCGTTCACCGTGACGACGTGTACGCCCTTGCCGGTCAGTGCGTTCAGATACGCAGGCAGGGTCGCAACCAGCGTCTTGCCCTCACCGGTTTTCATTTCCGAGATATTGCCCTGATGCAGAAACGCACCGCCCATCAGCTGCACGTCAAAAGCACGCAGGCCCAGCGCGCGCTTGGCGCCCTCGCGGACATTGGCAAAGGCCTCAGGCAGCAGGTCGTCCAGGCTTTCGCCCTCCAGTGCACGCTTGCGCAGTTCGGCGGTCTTCTCAATCAGACCCTCATCCGACAGCTTTTCGAACTCTGGCTCCAGCGCGTTGATCTGTTCGACCAGCGGGCGGGTCGCCTTGATCTTGCGGTCGTTCGGTGTTCCGAACACCTTTTTGGCGAGCGTTCCGAGTCCCAGCATGTTCACTCCAGCGGATCTTTTCTTGTCTTGGTTGCGACAGGCTTGCCCACCTTGCGCGCAACCCATAGATAGCTGGGATGAAAGATGGTCCTGTCAAAGGCTTCAAGGCGATGTAAGCGGCAGGTTCTGAAGTGTCAACGCCACGCCCCGTCGCGGCCAGAATATAGGATGATTCCATGCCCAAAGGTCTCACTTTTCTTCCATCGCTGGCCTTGGCGGCTGTGATGGCGCTGCCGCTGTCTGCAGAAACCAAGCCTGACGCCAGCACCGTCGTTGCCCGGGTCAACGGGGATGAGATCACATTGGGTCACGTCATCGCCACCGCGTCGACATTGCCGCCGCAATACCAGCAGGCTGAAGACGATGTGCTGTTTGACTTCATTCTCGAACAGCTCATTCAGCAGCAACTGCTTGGTCAGGAGCAAGATGGCTTGTCCAAACTCCATGCTCTGACGCTGGAAAACGAAACCCGTTCCTTGCACGCAGTGCAAACGGTTGATGCCTTGACGGATGCAGTCGCGACAGATGAGGCGGTTCAGGCGGCATATGATGCGCAATTTGCCGAATTTGATGGCGAAGACGAATACGACGCCAGCCACATTCTGGTCGAAACCGAAGACGAAGCCAAAGCCATCAAGGCGCAATTGGATGATGGTGCAGATTTTGCCGAGTTGGCGCGCGAGAAGTCGACTGGTCCGTCGGGACCAAGTGGTGGCGCATTGGGTTGGTTCGGCAAGGGCCAGATGGTACCAGAATTCGAGGCGGCCGTGCTTGAGCTTGAAAAGGGTCAGGTCTCGGACCCGGTTCAAACGCAGTTTGGCTGGCATCTTGTTGTCTTGAATGACACGCGCAAAACCCAAGCCCCTGAACTGGACGCCGTGCGGGAGGAATTGGTTCAGACCATCCAGCAAGAGGCGATTCAGTCGCGCATCGACGAATTGACGCAACAAGCGCAGATCGAACGCCCTGCACTTGAAGGGGTCGGGCCGGAAGTCCTGCGCCAACTGGACCTGATTCAGGAGTAACCCCCTTGGCCACGATCACTAAGGTGTCGCCGCTGGCGCCAGCGGCCTTCCCGGATTTGCCCGCCATTGACGGGATACGTTTTGCCACGGTTGAGGCGGGCGTGCGCTATCAGGGGCGCACGGATGTCATGCTGGCGGTTCTGGACCCCGGTACTTCGGTGGCCGGGGTGTTCACCCGGTCGGCCACCCGCGCCGCGCCTGTGCTGGATTGTCAGGAAAAGATCGGCGGGCCCAACGACGGGCCTGCAGCGGTTTTGGTCAATTCCGGCAACGCCAACGCTTTTACTGGCCACTACGGCCAGACCTCGGTCTCCGAAGTGACTCAGGCCGTGTCCACCGCGACGGGCGTCGCCGTCGAACGGGTTTTCACTTCGTCTACGGGCGTGATTGGCGAACCGATGCCACATGAGCGGATCGTATCGCAGCTAGAGACGTTGAAGTCCGGGCTCAGCAGGCATGCAGTGGAAGACGCCGCGCGGGCCATCATGACAACTGACACTTTCCCGAAAGGGGCCAGCGCTCAGGTCGAGATTGACGGCAAAACAGTCTCTATTGCGGGGATTGCCAAAGGGTCCGGCATGATCGCGCCTGATATGGCGACGATGTTGGTCTACATCTTCACCGACGCTCAAGTCGAACAATCGGCGTTGCAGCAGTTGCTGGGTGCCCAGACGGGCCGGACATTCAACTGCATCACCGTGGACAGCGACACCTCGACCTCTGACACCCTGTTACTATGTGCAACAGGCGCGTCCGGAGTGGATGCAACTGGCAACGGGTCATTCGCCAATGCACTGGAATCCGTCATGCTGGATCTCGCACAGCAAGTGGTGCGTGACGGCGAAGGTGCTACGAAATTCGTGGAAATTCGTGTGACTGGGGCGGCCTCGGATGCCGACGCCAAAGTACACGGGCTGGCCATCGCCAACTCTCCGTTGGTGAAAACCGCCATTGCGGGCGAGGATCCGAACTGGGGCCGCGTCGTCATGGCCATCGGCAAATCGGGTGCTGCGGCAGATCGTGACCTGCTTAGCATTTCCTTTGGCGATATTCTGGTGGCCGAAAAGGGCTGGGTCAGTCCGGACTACCGCGAAGACGCCGCCGCCGCCTATATGAAAGATCAGGATCTGGTGATTGCCGTTGACCTGGGTCTGGGCGACGGAAAATCGACCGTTTGGACCTGCGACCTGACCCACGGCTATATCGAGATCAACGCGGATTATCGCTCGTGAAAACCATATTAGTGTCTGCCGTCGCCCTGATCGACATCGAGGGCCGCGTGCTGCTGGCGCAACGGCCCGAGGGTAAATCCATGGCCGGCCTGTGGGAGTTTCCGGGCGGTAAGATCGAACCCGGTGAAACCCCCGAGGCCGCCTTGATCCGTGAGCTACAGGAAGAGCTGGGCATTGATACCTGGGCATCGTGCCTCGCCCCGCTGACCTTCGCCAGCCACAGCTACGACGATTTCCACCTGCTAATGCCGCTGTTCGCTTGCCGCAAATGGGACGGCATCCCGCAGTCAAAAGAAGGGCAATCCCTGAAATGGGTCCGTGCCAATGAGCTGCGCAGTTACCCCATGCCCGCGGCGGATGTTCCGCTGATCCCGATCCTGCGCGACTGGCTATGATCGTCCAAATTTTTGGTGCTTTGCGGCGTCTTCTGAATGAAGTCATTCCGCGCGCCAGACAGTCGTGGCTCTAGCGAGCCACTCGAATTCGAGAGCCCGACCGACCGGGGAGAGGGACATTTTGGTCGTTCGCTGCGAGGCGGATGTCCGCAATGCGTGACGAAGCCGACATTTGGTTACTACCAGCCAATGTCCGCCTTTCTAACTATGGGACAAGTGCGCTTGGCAATTAAAGCGGTGCTTTCTTTCGAGAATGGGAAACATGTCATCCTATCCGTCTAACTTTTCGCCCGGGTAAGGCAGATAATACGGCTATCATCCAGTATAGCTATTGGTGAAACTCTCTCACCATAATAGCCGTTTTATTGAATTTTCAACACAAGCCATATGCGCTCTAATACTTTCGTTGAGGTGTGCTGGTGGTCAGACGGATACGAAAGCAACGTAAAACGGTAGACGGTATTCATCTGGATGCGTCACCGGCATTCCACGTTGGTGGGATTTTGCGCCCGCTGTCCCTGCTCGAATTGTCAGACATTGTGGCCCACGCTTTTGATATCCTTTCAACAGTGGGTATGGCGGGGCTGCCAAAGATGGCAACTCAGCGTGCATTGAAAGCAGGGGCGTGGCACCGCGCGGATGGGCGGTTGTGTTTCTCGGAAGACATGATCCGAAACGCGTTGGAACGGGCGCCTCGCCATGTCACATTGCCGGGTTTCACACCTGACAGGGATTTGCAGATCGGAGGCCGCCGTGTTCACATCGGCACCGGCGGAGCGGCTGTTCAGGTGCTCAATGCCGCGACCGAGGACTATCAGGACAGTCAGCTCAGCGACCTGTACGACCTGATGCGTGTGTTGGATGCGTCGTCAAACATCCACTATGGGGTGCGCCCTGTCGTGGCCCGAGATCTGAGCGATCCCCTAGAGCTTGACGTCAACACCGCGTTTGCTTGCCTTAAGGCGACGACAAAACCTATTGGCATCAGCTTTTGCGACCCAGACCATATCGATCCGATTGTTGATATGTTTGACATCGCACTTGGGCATCCTGGCGCCTTCCGCGACAGACCGTTCTGCATGGCTGTCATTGTCCATGTGGTACCACCTCTTACCTATGCGGCTGAAGGCATAGTGATACTAGAGAGAGCTGTGCGGGCGGGCATGGTCCCACAGATATGCTCAGCTGGGCAAGCAGGAGCGACCAGTCCGGTCACTTTGGCAGGGGCGTTAGCGCAGGGGTTGGCGGAATGCCTCGCAGGGATGGTGGTGGTTGACAACATCAAAAGAAGCGCGCCCTGCATCTACGCACTGATGCCGTTCATTTCCGATCTGCGCACAGGTGCGATGAGTGGAGGCGGCGGAGAGGCTGCGATTGCAAATGCCGCCGCAGCACAGCTTCTGTCACATGTTGGCCTACCTTCAACCGTCTCGGCGGGAATGACGGACTCCAAGCTTGTTGATGCGCAGGCCGGTTATGAAAAAGGCTACACTGTCGCGCTGGCCGGGCATGGTGGGGCAGATATGATCAACCTCTCTGTGGGGATGCTCGGTTCCATCATGGTGGCCAGCCCAGAGGCGATGGTTATTGATGATGACATGTGTGGTGCCATCCTACGATCCATCCGAGGCATCGAAGTGAGTAAGGCCACGCTTGATCTGGAAGCTGTCGAACGAGTGGTCACCCATGATGGGCATTATCTGGGTGAAAGCGAAACGCTGAACCGCATGAAATCTGACTATCACTACCCCACTCTTGCTGACCGCCAGAGCGTCGGTGACTGGGTCGACGCGGGCAGCCTCTCGATCTGGGAGCAAGCCCGCAGCCGCGTAGCGGAAATCCTCGCCGCCCCACCGCCCACGCACCTAAGCGCTGATGCAGAGGCACGTATCCGCGCAAAATTTCCTATTCGCCTGAAGCCATGACAGGAGCCGCCATGCACGTTTTTCGAAGTATGATTATAGATGCCGAAATTGACCGGGTCTGGGCTGCTGTGCGTGCCTTTGACGGCGTGGTGGACTGGAACCCCGGGGTGGTGGCTGCAACGCTGAAAAACGGGGCCGCCACGGCCACCGGCACCATTCGAAGGCTCGAGATCCCGGACGGTACGGTCTTTCGCGAAACCCTGCTGGCCCATTCTGACGCCGAGTATTTTTACACCTACGATATCATTGAAAGTCCGCTACCGGTGGGCACCTATATCTCAACCCATCGCTTCTTCCCCATCACGCACACGGGTCAGACATTGGGCGTTTGGGAAAGCCATTTCGACTGCGCCCCCGACGTCGCAGATGAGATGGAACGGATCGTCGGGGATGCGATCTACATTGGCGGCATGATTGGATTGAACGAATTTCTCAAGGAGGCACAGAATGGCTGATACTCTCGCCCCCCGCGCGGTGATTGGCGTCATGACGCCAGCTATGAACACTGTAGTGCAGCCTGAAATGGAGCTGCTGCGCCCGCCAGGTGTGACCAATCAGATGCAGCGTTTTCGATTGGGCGGCGATGCAGTGTCGGGCGATTTGCCGGATGAAGCGGCTAAATTGATGGACTGCGCGCCATTGGCAATTGCGGTTGGATTGACCACAGATGCAGGCCCCGGCGGGCCGGACAAGCTGGCGAAGCGTTGTGCAGAAGTTTCACGGCAAGTTGGGATTCCGGTGCACGGGGCCTCTCAGGCGGACTACCAGGGCTTGCGTGCGCTGGGTGCAAAGCGCCTTGGCATTGTCACGCCGTTTAACGCCGAAGTGGACGCGGTAGTGAAAGCAAACACCGAAAGTGCCGGGTTTGAGGTGGTCGCCATCAAGGGCACTGAGGCACCGTCACTGCCCGCAATCTGCGAAACCCCGTTGGACGACATTCGCGCGGTCTTCGCTGCGGTCGCTGCGTCCGAGTGTGACGTCATCTTGCAAGTCGGGACCGCATTGCCGGTGGTGGCCATGATCGCCGAACTTGAAGCGGAACATCGCAAACCCATCGTGGCCTGCAATGCAGCTGTTTACTGGCAGACGCTGCGCACGGTCGGGATCACTGATCCGATCCATGGATTCGGAAGATTGCTGGAGGCGCACTGAATGCGGACCCATGCGCAGGTTGTCGTCATTGGTGGGGGCGCGGTCGGTGCAGCCATCCTATATCATCTGGCCAAAGCGGGCATAACCGACACCGTTCTGCTGGAAAAGAACGAACTGACGGCCGGGTCAACCTGGCATGCTGCTGGAAACATCCCAACCTACGCCAATTCTTGGCTGGGCATGCGCGCGGGTAACTACGCGTGGCGACTTTACAAAGAACTTGCCGATAACCCTGACGCGCCAATCACCTACCGCCACACGTCGGCAATCTGGCCCGCGCATACACCGGAACGCATGCAGCTTTTTCGGCATCTTTGCGGTGTGTCGCGGTCGGCAGGCTTTGACCTGGCGATGCTCGACCCCATTGAGATTGAGCAGATGCATCCCTATTGGAAAGCAGACGACACTGTTCTAGGCGGCGTTCTTGACCCGTACGAGGGCGACATCGACCCAAGCCAGTTGACCCAGGCCTTGGCGAAACATGCCCGCGCCATGGGGGCGGAGGTGAAGCGGTTTACGACCGTCACGGGGTTGCACCAGCGTCGATCTGGGGAATGGGAGGTTGAGACACCTTCTGGCACACTTATTGCGTGCACTGTCATCAATGCCGCAGGCTCAAACGGCGCAAGGATTGCGGCGATGGCGGGGATGCATGTGCCAGTGGTTACGCTGGAACACCAATACATGGTGACTAGCCCACTGGCTGCATTAGAAAAAGACACGGCCGTCTTCCCCCTCATCCGGGACCCTGACATTCGCTTTTATCTGCGTCGCGAACGCAATGCCTTGCTGCTCGGCTCTTACGCGCACAAAGGCCGCCCGGTCTGGCGAGACGGCGTGCCCCAAGATTTTGACCATCAGCTCTTTGCCGATGACATCGACGGGATGATGGCCGTGTTCGAGGTGGCGGCATCTCATGTGCCGCTGCTTGCCGAGGCGGGCGCCCAGCGGTTTGTCAATGGACCGATCCCTTATTCGCCTGATGCGTTGCCCTTGGTTGGTCCAGCGGCGGGTGTTCGCAACTTTTATCACGCGACAGGTGTGCAGATCGGCATCACGCATTCCGCCGCGATTGGCAAAGCCATGGCTGAATGGCTGACGGTAGGCGAGACCGAATGGGATCTGTCTGCTTGGGATCCGCGCCGGTTTGGTTCATGGACTACACAAGAGTACGCTTCTGCGCGCGCGTCAGAGCACTATGATTTGCAATACGCGATCCCTTATCCGCATCGGATTATGGAAACCGGTCGTCCCGTCAACCAAACCCCACTTTATGAACTTCTGGCCCAGCAGGGAGCTGTCTTTGGCCAGATAGGCGGCTGGGAGCGCGCCTTTTGGTTCAATCGCGATCAGGCAAGCGATGCCCACGCACTGAGCTTTGCCCATGAGCCCTGGCAGGATGCGGTACGGGTCGAATGTGAGACCGTGCGCGACCATGTCGGCGTGATGGACCACGGCGGTTTCACCAAGTTTACCCTAGAAGGGCCAGAAGCAGCCAAGGTGCTGGACATGGTGATCTGCGGCACACTGCCCCCCGTCGGTCGCGTGCGCCTGTCTTACACGTTGACCCCGCTGGGCCATATCTGGTCTGAAGCAACAATTGCCCGACTGGCTGACGACAAATTCATGTTGTGCGGCCCAACGATGGCAGTCGACCGTGACTTTGACTGGCTCTCAGCCGCGCTGGGTGATGCCGATGCCATATTGACCAAGGGCTATTCTCAGGACGGCGCATTGCTGGTGATGGGGCCAAAGTCACGCGAACTTTTGCAGTCGCTGACGAAGGCCGACCTGAGTGCGACCAGCGCGCCATGGATGAGCGTCGCCGAGATCAATATTGCAGGCGTTCCCGTCACGGCGATGCGTGTAAGCTATGTTGGGGAATTGGGCTGGGAGTTGCATGTCGCCTCAGCCCATTTGACACTTCTCTATGATGCGATTTGGCAGGCAGGTACCGCGCACGGCATCTGCAATTTTGGCTCCTATGCGCTTAATGCGATGCGGATAGAAAAGGGGTATCATGGCTGGGGTGCGGATTTTGGGACCGAATATACGCTGTTTGATGCGGGCCTGTCCAAATTTGCCAAAATTGGCAAAGCTGACTTCACGGGTTGCACTGCCGTAGCGCAACAAGCAATGCGACAGGCAGACTGGGCTTTCATAGGGCTGGAAGTCAACGACCCCGGACCAGAGCCGCTACCTTCCGACCCCATCATCCTAGAGGGTCGAGCCATTGGGTACCTTACTTCCGTCTCGATGGGGTATCGAACGGGGAAGCTTCTGGCGCTTGGGTACGTGGAAAACGGTACGCTGGAGATGGGCGGCACCTGTTTCGTTCAGGCGTTCGGAGTGATGCGCACTGCCACTCGCCACTCGCCTCATGTCTACGATCCGCGCAACGACAGATTGCGATCCTAGCCAAAACCACCATTGATCGATGACCATTGGGCAAGGGCTTCGGCCACATCCAGAATGGGCCCCGCGTGCTTATCTTCTGAGCGGATTAGCGCACCCCAGGGCACTTCTATACCGTCTTTGCCGACGCGCGCGCCGATGATGCGCTCCGCCTTGATTGCAGGGCGCACAGCCCAACCTGCTAGGACACTGCTACCCTGACCGGCCGCGACCAATTCAACGATGGCTTCGGGCATCTCCACCATCGCCGTCCAGCGCGGATACCTGCCTGATGGGCGAAAGAGGCGGGCAAACTCGCGGTCAGGTTCTGGCGTCAGCGTGTAGGTGATAAAGTCCTCACCTTCGATGTCGTCCCCTTCAACATAGGCCTTTCTGGCAAGCGGGTGATTGGGCGGAAAGATAAACATCAGCTCATCTTGGAACAGTGAAATCCGATGCGTGCCGATCGGGACTCTACTCCCTGACGTCACCACAATATCGGCGTTTCGGTTGGTCAGTGCGCGAACCGGTTCGCGGGTGACACTTGCCATAACCTGAAGCTCGACACCGGGCAGGTGGGTTTGCAGATACTTGGTAAACCCGGGCAGCCAGTGATACGAGCTGTAAGCCTCAACCGCGATGCGAACGACGTGTTCAACTCCGCGATCCATCCGTCGCACATCGCCTTCTGCACGGTCCATTTCGGACAAAACCCGATCCGCCACATCGGCCAGGTATTCTGCCGCCGGGGTCATGCGCAATCGCTTGTGTATGCGTGTAAACAGCACCAGATCAAGCCGCCGTTCGGCCTCTTTGATACGATGCGAAAGTGCGGACGGTGTGACGCCTAAGGCTTCTGCTGCATCGCTGACACGCCCGTGTTCCGCGATCGCACGGATCATCTTGAGGTGACGTAAATCTAGAAAGGGGCCTTCAGACATCATTTTACCTGAGAGAGCTTCATCAAACCACCTGATTTTCTTCATTGCTTTTCATCTCTGGTCAAGCCGAAACTTTGACCAAAGACGCACTGCAGGAGAACCACATGACGCAGACAAGTCAGCAAGAGTGGCGCGAAAGGGCACAAAAGGTGCTGCCCGCCGGTGGGTTCGGGAACTATGATCCAAAAGTTATTCTCAAAAAGGGACGTGGATCACGTGTTTGGGATGAGGACGGAAATGAGTATATCGATTTCCTGATCGGTTCAGGTCCGATGTTGGTGGGGCATAACCATCCCGAAGTCATGGAGGCTGTGCAGGCCCAACTGGCTGACGGCGCGACATTTTTCACGTCAAACGCCGTGGGTATCGAATTGGCGGAAGTCATCTGCGATGCGGTGCCCTGTGCAGATCAATTGCGCTATGTTTCAACCGGATCAGAGGCTGACATGTACGCCTTGCGTCTGGCACGCGCGCATACGGGGCGCGATCTGATCCTGAAGTTTGAAGGTGGATATCACGGCATGTCGGGCGAGGCATTGATGAGTATGGCCCCCCAGAGTCTCGCCAACTTTCCGATGCCCGTGCCAGATTCAGCAGGCATTCCGCAGAGTACGCGCGATGGCGTAATCGTGGCACCCTTCAATGACATCACCTTTGCCCGGCAAATCATTGCAGAACATGCCGACACACTGGCGGGCGTCATTGTCGAGCCCCTGCAGCGACTGATCCCGCCTGTCCCGGGATTTCTGGAAGCACTGCGCGAGGAGACGACCCGTTATGGGATTGTCTTGATCTTTGATGAGGTTGTTACCGGGTTCAGGTTGGCATTGGGCGGAGGGCAGGAACTCTATGGTGTCACGCCTGATCTTTGCACATTGGGTAAAGTGATTGGAGGAGGCTTCCCGCTAGCTGCGATTGCTGGCACGTCCGAGGTGATGTCGCACTTCGACATTGAGAAGGTGGGTCAAGAAAAGTTCACGTTTCAGGTAGGTACGCTGAGTGGCAACCCGGTGGCGTCAGCGGCAGGTTTGAAGACCTTGGAAATACTGAAACGGGAGGCCGCTTATGATACCCTGCGACAGGCAGGTCGGAGATTGATGACGTCTCTTGAAAGTGCGGCCAAGAAGGAGGGCATTCCCGCGGTGGTCGTTGGCGACCCCGTTCTCTTCGATATCGTATTTTCTGCAGGGCCAATAGATGACTATCGAGATACCCTTAATACCAACGCAGAATTTCAGAGAATGTTTAATATATCACTGCGGCGTGACGGCATCTTCAAGGCTCCAATGAAGTTCTACAGTCCCTGGCGCTTACTGGAGACGACATTGCCACAACAGAAGAGGCTATTTCAGGCGCTATGGAGGCCTGCGCCCAGCTTTAATTGACCCCAACGAGTGATAGGCAGTCTTGGTCGATACAAAAGAGATCAAAACAAACCAGCCAATGCGCGCCTTGCAATACCATTCAACCGTTGATCCACCGTGCAACATCAGTTTGGGCTCGAACCGGTCATCTGACGGTTTAATTGATCATCGGGTCGGTGCAGACGGCATCAAGGTCCGGCTAGCGGACTTTGCTACCATTTGAGGTAGAGTGTGTATGACTAATTGGTGGACCGGAGACTGAAACGTTGAAAAACTTGTTTTTTAACCTCGAAGGAGAGCTTGAGCAAAACTCAGTGCGGGCATTCGTCTTCCTGTTGGCGTCGCATTTCGCGTTCTTTTTGTTGTTGATCTTTGCAACCTCTACATTCCCAAATCGTGATGTCCTCGTTGCAAGTATTGTGATCTGGATTTGGCTATTTTGGATAGTGTATCTTGGTGTGCCGACCGTTAGATACTTGAATAGAAAGTTTGGGAGCATGAAGTAGCTCAGGGCTCGAGCGAGACATTCGACGCGCCTCGTATCAATACCCAATCTCCAACCTCATCAACCTCACGGCCGAAGCTTGACATCACGCCCGGTGCAGACCGACGTTTCGCTTATCCCCAGAGTTTTGCGAGTTGTAAGTTTTGCTCAGATCAAAAGATCGCCTCTCCACACCTGTTACAATTCGTAAGAATTGAGAAAACATCAGGAAAAAGTTGACGCTGATCGTGCAGCTGTCCCTAATCGGGGCGTTGGCGTCCGGGCTGTGTTCCGGGTCCGCCGTTTCCGGCCTAGAGGAAGGGCTGGATGGGGAGGAGAGAAAGATTGGCTCAGACGCAGTCGGGCGCTGAAGGGATGCACTCTCTTCCGGCGCTGCTACATCGCAATGCGGCACAATTCGGGGACGCCCCGGCGTACCGGGAAAAGGAATTCGGAATCTGGCAATGCTGGAGCTGGGCTGAGACATCTGCCGAAGTGCGCTCGCTTGCCCTGGGTTTTCTGGAAGTTGGCGTCGAGAAAGGTGACCATATCGCCGTGATCGGGCGTAACCGTCCGGCGCATTACTGGGCTATGGTCGCTGCACAAATGGTTGGTGCGGTTCCGGTGCCGCTGTACCAGGATGCGGTGGCCGAAGAGATGGCCTATGTGATGGAGCATTGCGGCGCGAAATATGTCGTCTGCGGTGATCAGGAGCAGGTCGATAAAGTCATCGAGATTCAGGAAAACCTAAGCCAGATCAAACACATCCTATATACCGACAAGCGGGGGATGCGGAAATACGATCATTCCCAGATGAATGCGCTTGAAGACATCATGGCTGAGGGGAATGCAGGTCACGCCCGCTTTGATGCGGAGCTGGACAAACGCATTTCCGCGATCACCTATGACGACACTTGCGTCATGCTTTACACCTCGGGCACGACAGGCAAGCCCAAGGGTGTCGTGCTGTCGAATCGGAATGTGATTGAAAGCGCCAAGAACTCGGCGGATTTCGATCATCTCAAGCGGGACGAAGACATCCTGTCTTATCTGCCGATGGCGTGGGTCGGCGACTTCATCTTCTCTATCGGTCAGGCCTATTGGTGTGGGTTCTGCGTGAACTGCCCCGAGAGTGCGGAAACCATGATGACCGATCTGCGTGAGATCGGGCCGACCTATTTCTTTGCCCCACCGCGCGTATTCGAAACTCAGCTGACCAACGTGATGATCCGCATGGAAGACGCAGGCAAGCTTAAGCAGCGGATGTTCCACCACTTCATGGCCCATGCCAAGAAAGTTGGTGGGTTGTTGTTGGATGGCAAGCCGGTTGGCTTTGGTGACCGTTTGAAATACGCGCTGGGCAATATGCTGGTTTACGGGCCGCTCAAGGACACTTTGGGGTACGGCCGTTTTCGCGTCGGGTACACGGCGGGTGAAGCCATTGGGCCAGAAATCTTTGATTTCTACCGGTCTTTGGGCATCAACCTGAAACAGCTCTACGGCCAGACCGAAGCCACGGTATTCATCACTGTCCAGCCGGATGGCGAAGTGCGGGCCGACACGGTCGGCGTGCCAGCGCCGGATGTCGAGCTGAAGATCGATGATACAGGCGAGATCTACTATCGCTCGCCGGGTGTGTTTGTGGAGTATTTCAAGAACCCCGATTCCACGGCTTCGACCAAGGATGCCGAGGGTTGGGTTGCCACGGGTGATGCGGGGTTCATAGAAGAGGGATCAGGCCATCTGCGCATCATCGACCGGGCCAAGGATGTTGGTAAAATGGCCGATGGCTCGATGTTCGCGCCGAAATATGTCGAGAACAAGCTGAAGTTCTATCCCGATATTCTGGAAGTTGTGCTGTTTGGAAACGGCAAAGATCGCTGTGTCGCCTTCATCAATATTGACCTGACCGCGGTTGGGAATTGGGCAGAACGCAACAACATTGCCTATGGGTCTTATCAGGAACTGACGGCCAATACCCGTGTGTTAGAGACGATAAAATCCCACGTGGAAGAGGTGAACAAATCTGTTGCTGCCGACGAAATGCTGTCGGGCTGTCAGGTGCATCGCTTTGTGGTGCTGCACAAGGAGCTGGATGCGGATGATGGTGAGATCACCCGCACGCGTAAAGTGCGCCGTGGATTTGTCGAGGACAAATACGCTGACATCATCGCGGCTTTGTATGACGGATCTTCGAGTGTCTCGACCACCACCGAAGTGACCTATGAGGACGGCCGCAAAGGCTCGATCAGCGCAACGCTTGAAATCGTTGATGCGCCGGTTGTCGCGGTGGCACAGCATAAGGTTGCGGCGGAATGAGTGTCGGAGGTGCGCCGCTCGACCTGCGGTCATCGCCCCGCCCACCGTCCCGTTTTCGTGTAGTTCAAGGAGCCACACATGCTTGATGCAGCTGATGGATATGTCACCGAGGATGGCCGCCAGATCGGCGGCGTGGTGATGGAGATGAAGAACATCACGCTGCGGTTCGGCGGCGTGGTGGCGATCAAGGATATCTCGTTCGACATTCGCGAAGGCGAGATTCGTGCCATTATTGGTCCAAACGGGGCTGGCAAGTCCTCGATGCTGAATGTGATTTCGGGGTTTTATGTCCCGCAAGAGGGTGAGGTTTGGTTCCACGGGGCCCCACGCCCGCAAATGCGTCCCTATGAGGTCGCGCGTCAGGGCATCGCTCGAACGTTCCAGAACATCGCCTTGTTCGAAGGCATGAGCGTTCTGGACAACGTTATGACCGGGCGCTTGAACTACATGAAGACCAACATTTTTCAGCAGGCGCTATGGAAAGGTAAGGCCGAAGCGGAAGAGACCGAGAATCGCGAAGCCGTTGAAAAGATCATCGACTTTCTGGAAATCCAGCACATCCGCAAGACGCCGGTGTCACGTCTGCCCTATGGCCTGAAAAAACGCGTCGAACTGGCGCGCGCCTTGGCGGCGGAACCCAAGCTTTTGCTGCTGGATGAGCCGATGGCGGGCATGAATGTCGAAGAGAAAGAGGACATGAGCCGTTTTGTCTTGGATGTGAATGATGAATTCGGCACCACGATCGCCCTGATCGAGCATGACATGGGTGTGGTGATGGACCTTAGCGACAGGGTGGTTGTGATGGATTACGGGCGCAAGATCGGCGACGGCACGCCGGACGAGGTGCGCAACAATCAGGAAGTCATCGACGCTTATCTGGGGGTCAGCCATGACTAAGCTCTGGGCGAAATTGGGGAGGGGCTGGCATGCCTGAACAACTCGTGTTTGCGATGGAGGTCATCCTCAACGGTCTGATGGCCGGGGTGCTGTATGCTCTGGTCGCGCTGGGCTTTGTGCTGATCTACAAGGCGTCGGGGATATTCAATTATGCGCAAGGGGTTATGGCCCTATTTGCGGCGATGACGCTGGTTGGAATCATGAACGGTCAGGTGCCGTTTGCGCATCTGATCAACGCGACCTTCGGGACCCATATCCACTACTTCGGTTGGAACGTGCCGGCACTGGCGGCGATCCTTTTGACCATGGCCGTGATGGTGGTTCTGGCCTGGGCAGTGCAGCGATTTGTAATGCGCCATCTGGTCGGGCAGGAACCGATCATCCTGTTCATGGCGACGATCGGCCTGGCGTATTTCCTCGAAGGCGTGGCCGACCTGATGTGGGGGTCCGAGATTAAGACACTGGATGTCGGTCTGCCGCAGGGCATCAACCTGTGGCTGGACGAGGCGACGTTCAACATCTTTGGCTACGGCTTCTTCATCGACAATCTGGATATCGTGGCGACGGTGATTGCTGCGCTGCTGGTGGCCGCGCTGGTGATGTTCAGCCAGTATACCAAGCAGGGCCGGGCGATGCGCGCGGTGGCGGATGACCATCAGGCCGCGCTGTCAGTGGGTATCTCTCTGAACTTCATCTGGATCATGGTCTGGTCGGTTGCCGGTTTCGTTGCCTTGGTCGCGGGCATCATGTGGGGCACCAAGTCAGGCGTTCAATTCTCGCTGTCGCTGATCGCGCTCAAGGCGCTGCCAGTTTTGATGTTGGGTGGATTCACATCGATCCCAGGCGCGATTGTTGGCGGTTTGATCATCGGTGTGGGTGAGAAACTGTTCGAGTTTTCCATCGGCCCGCTGGTCGGCGGCGCGACCGAGAATTGGTTCGCCTATGTCCTGGCGTTGATCTTCCTTGTGTTCCGGCCTCAGGGTCTGTTCGGCGAGAAGATCATCGAGAGGGTGTAGGTCGTGACCAAGCTGATTGCCATCATAAACGTGATTGCATGGGCGGGCTTTTGGGCTTTTGGGTACATCGCTCTGACCACGGATGATCTTAGCGACAGCCAGTTGGTGATTGCTGCGGTCCTGGCCTTTGCCGGGTTGGTGACGGGCGTCATGGCCTACATGAAACTGGTGCGCGCCACCGAGGCAAGCGGTTACGCCAAGGGGTCGAAACAGCTGGATGCCGCGACCCGGAACCGGGCGCAGGAAGAATGGGGAAAGTAAGACATGTTCTATCGTGAGGCCGGAGATTTCAAAACCTCCTATACAGATGACAGCCAGACTTTCCCGATCAAGTTTGACCGGTATCGGTATTATGTCGTGCTGGCAGTGGCCTTTGGGATCATCCCGTTCATCATCAACGACTATTGGGCCAATGCACTGTTGTTGCCGTTCCTGATTTACGCCATCGCGGCGATCGGGCTGAACATTCTGGTTGGGTATTGCGGGCAGGTCAGCCTTGGGACCGGCGGGTTCATGGCCGTGGGGGCTTATGCCTGCTACAAGCTGATGACGGCCTTTCCGGATGTCAGCATGTTCATCCATGTGTTGCTGGCCGGTGGGATAACGGCCGTCGTTGGCGTGCTGTTTGGCTTACCATCGTTGCGGATCAAAGGTTTTTACCTTGCCGTGGCCACACTGGCGGCGCAGTTCTTTCTGGTCTGGCTCTTTAACCGGGTGCCGTGGTTCTACAACTACTCGGCCTCGGGTCAGATCAACGCGCCCGAGCGCGATGTGTTTGGCATCATCATCACTGGCCCGAATGCGCCAGCCTGGGCGACCTATCTGTTCTGCCTGATTTTCCTCGCCTTATGTGCGGTCCTTGCACGCAACCTGACCCGCGGCACCACAGGGCGGACCTGGATGGCAATCCGCGACATGGATATCGCGGCCGAGATCATTGGAGTGAACCCGCTGAAGGCAAAACTCACCGCCTTTGCTGTCAGTTCGTTCTTTGTCGGGATTGCCGGTGCGCTGTTCTTTGCCGTTTACCTCGGCGCGGTCGAGGTGGGTGAGGTGTTTGGTATCCAGAAATCGTTCCTGGTGCTGTTCATGGTGATCATTGGCGGATTGGGCTCGATCTTTGGGTCCTTTGCTGGCGCGGCTTTCCTGGTGTTGCTGCCGGTGGTCCTGAAAGTTGTCGGTGTCGATGTTCTGGGCTGGCCCACCGATATCGTTGCGCATCTGCAGCTGGTGATCGTCGGCGCCCTGATCGTTATGTTCCTGATCCTCGAGCCGCACGGGCTGGCGCAGCTGTGGCGCGTCGCGAAAGAGAAACTCAGACTCTGGCCGTTCCCCCACTAGCGGGGCAGGCCCAATCAAAAGACGGGCGGCAAGCCCGAAGACAACGTCGGATCAATCAAGGGAGGAGACACCCGATGAAGACTAAACTGGCAACCATGGCGCTGAGCGCCCTGATGGCCGCAGGACCCGCTGTCGCGGATCTTGTGATCCCCGATCTCAGCTATCGCACCGGGCCTTATGCGGCTGGCGGTATCCCGTTCTCGGATGGCTATAATGACTATTTCACCCTGCTGAACGAGCGCGATGGCGGTATCGGCGGTGTTCCGGTTCGTATGGTCGAATGCGAGACCGGCTACAACACCGAAAAAGGTGTTGAATGCTATGAGGCAACCAAAGGCGAAGGCGCGTTGGTCTATCAGCCGCTGTCGACCGGGATTACCTATCAGCTGATCCCCAAAGTGACCGCTGACGGAATCCCGCTGCACACGATGGGTTATGGTCGGACCTCCGCTAAGAACGGCGACGTGTTCAGCCACACGTTCAACTATCCGGCCAACTACTGGGACGGAGCCTCGGGTGCAGTGAATTATCTGCTTGAGGAAAACGGAGGGGATCTGAGCGGTAAGAAAATCGCGCTGGTTTACCACAACTCGGCCTACGGCAAGGAACCCATCCGCACGCTGGAAGAGCTGTCCAAGAAGCATGGATTTGAACTGGCAGCCCTGCCGGTCGACCATCCGGGTCAGGAACAGAAGTCCCAGTGGCTACAGATCCGCCGCGACAAGCCCGACTATGTTCTGATGTGGGGCTGGGGCGTAATGAACCAGGTTGCCGTACAGGAAGCCGCCAACATCCGTTTCCCGATGGAAAACTTCATCGGTATCTGGTGGTCAGGTTCGGAAAACGACGTGCTGCCCGCGGGCGAAGCCGCCAATGGGTACAAGGCGTTGACGTTCCACAATGTGGGCACGGATTTCCCGGTTTTTGACGATCTGCAAAAGCACGTGGTCGATGCTGGCAAAGCTGCTGGCGCGGGTGATCAGGTTGGCACGGTTCTGTACAACCGTGGTCTTTACGCTGCTGTTCTGGCCGCCGAAGCCATCAAGAAAGCGCAGGAAATTTCTGGCAACGCCGAAATTACTCCGGCAGACATGCGTGATGGTATGGAAGCGCTTGAGATGTCCGAGGCCAAGATGGCTGAGCTAGGCCTGCCTAACTTCGGTCCAACGTTCTCGGTCTCATGTGAAAACCACGGTGGTGACGCTCTGGTTGGTGTGACCCAATGGGATGCGGCGAACAAGACCTGGACGCTGATCTCGGACTTTAAAGCAACAGATGGCGACGTGATTGGTAGCCTCATCGATGAGGATTCCGCAGCTTATGCGGCGGAAAACAAGATCGAATCGCGCTGCAACTAAAGCGCCAAACCATACGGGGCGGCGGCTGACCGCCGCTCCGAACCCGACACACGCACGAGGATATGCGCTGATGCTGGATGCGGCACACACCACTGACGTGCAGGCGGAAACCCTGCTGGAAGTCAACAACATCGAGGTGATCTACAACCATGTGATCCTTGTGCTGAAAGGCGTCAGCCTGAATGTGCCCAAGGGCGGCATCACCGCGCTGCTAGGTGGCAATGGCGCGGGCAAGACAACGACGCTGAAGGCGGTGTCGAACCTGCTGCATTCCGAACGTGGCGAAGTCACCAAAGGCTCGATCAAGTATCGCGGGACCAGTGTGCATGAAAGCGACCCGGCCGATCTGGTGGAAAAAGGCGTGATACAGGTGATGGAGGGCCGCCACTGTTTCGAACATCTGACAGTTGAAGAAAACCTGCTGACCGGCGCCTATACGCGCAAGGACGGCAAAGCTGCGATCCAGCAGGATCTGGAGCTGGTCTATACCTATTTCCCCCGCCTCAAGGAACGTCGCCGATCTCAGGCGGGCTATACCTCGGGCGGTGAACAACAAATGGTGGCGATGGGCCGTGCGCTGATGTCGCGGCCGGAAACCATTCTGCTGGATGAACCCTCGATGGGTCTGGCGCCGCAGCTGGTCGAAGAGATTTTCGGCATCGTCAAAGATCTGAATGAAAAAGAGGGCGTGTCCTTCCTGCTGGCAGAGCAGAACACCAACGTCGCGCTTCGGTTTGCCCACTACGGATACATCCTGGAATCAGGGCGCGTTGTGATGGATGGCCCGGCTGCGGAGTTGCGCGAGAACCCGGATGTGAAGGAATTCTATCTTGGGGTGTCCGACGAAGGCCGTAAGAGTTTTCGCGACGTGCGGTCTTATCGCCGTCGCAAAAGATGGTTGTGAGGGAATGGAGGATATGGCGATGACTTATTTCGATGCTCTCGAAACGCGCTCGGCAGACGAACGCGCCTCCGATCAGGCCGTAGCGCTGCGCGAGCAGCTTAAGCGAGTAACCTCGGCCCCGGCTTTTGCGGCGCATTTAGCGGATGCGGATATAAATGCCGTTGGATCCGCGGATGATCTGCCGGTCTTGCCTGTCTTGCGCAAGTCAGACCTAAGCCGGGCGCAGGCCGAACGGCCCCCTTTTGGCGGATTTACTGTGAAACCGGCGCAGCATTTCCACCACGTCTTTCAATCACCCGGGCCGATTTATGAGCCAGGCAGCACTGACCATGACTGGTGGCGGATGGGGCGTTTCTTGCACGCTTCGGGCGTGGGAGCAGCGGACATTGTTCAGAATTGCTTTGGGTATCATCTGACCCCTGCGGGGATGATCTTTGAAAGCGGCGCCCGTGCGGTTGGCGCGTCTGTTTTGCCAGCCGGAACCGGACAGACCGAGCTGCAGGTGACGGCCGCGCGCGACATTGGCTGCACGGCTTACGCGGGAACGCCAGATTACCTGAAGGTGATTTTGGACAAGGCTGATGACATGGGCGTGGCCCTGAACTTTTCCAAAGCTGCCGTTGGCGGTGGTGCACTATTCCCATCCCTGCGTCAGGACTATGCTGATCGAGGAATCTCTTGCCTGCAATGTTACGCGACAGCCGATCTGGGCAACATCGCCTATGAAAGCGCCGCGATGGACGGGATGATCATTGATGAGCATGTGATCATCGAAATCGTGACCCCCGGAACCGGAACCCCCGTGGCCCTGGGTGAGGTTGGCGAGGTTGTCGTGACTTCGCTCAACCCCGACTACCCGTTGATCCGGTTTGCAACCGGTGACTTGTCGGCGATGCTGCCCGGCCAATCACCGTGTGGACGCACCAATATGCGCATCAAGGGCTGGATGGGACGTGCCGATCAGACCACCAAGATCAAAGGCATGTTTGTGCGCCCGGAACAGGTTGCCGCGTTGGTCAACAAGCATGATGAGATCGTCAAGGCCCGCGTCATTGCCGCCCGTCAGGGTGAGATGGATACGATGACGGTTCAGATTGAAAGCCCGTGCGAGAACGACCTAGCCTACGCCAAATCGGTGGCTGAAGTGCTGAAACTGAAAGGCGCGGTCGAGGTCGTGGCCCCAGGAAGCCTTCCCAAGGATGGGCTTGTGATCGAAGATCAGCGTGTCTACGAATGATCTTCAATCTGCACTGACGCGCCCCAGCTGATGTTTGACAACCATTCCTTCACCGCCTGAATCGTTTTCAGATGGCTCTGATCCCTGTGTGACAGCAACCAGACAGGGCGTCTTGGGGCGTCTGGAACGGGCAGGGTGCCTATTTGGCGCAAACGGGTATCGTGTTGGCAGGCGGCAATCGGTAATAGGCTCTGCCCCAGACCATTCGCGACGGCTTCGATGGCGGTATTCAAATCCACCACGCGTAGGGTGGCCACCGAATGCCGGTCAGATTGCGCGCTCATCCATTTCGCCTGCTCCAGATAGGCATGGGCTGTGTCGTACAGGACCCACTGGGGCGGCTCGCACGGCGTTGTTGTGATCGACGATCTGTAAAGGCCAAACTCCAACCATCCGATGCGCTGCGCGAGGGTATCAGATCCCCCTGCTTTGGGTGGACCCAATCGCAACGCCAGATCCGCCTCTCGACGGGTGAGGCTTAGGTTTCTGCCTTCTGGCACCAGTTCCAGCGTGATGTCGGGATAGTGTTGCTGAAATCCGCGAAAGGCGGGCACCAATATCCGGTCAACGACAACAGGAACAGCCGTTACCCGAACAGTGCCAACCAGGCGGCGTTGATCCATACCAGCCAGCTCTGCCATATGGCGGGTTTCCGTTTCCATATGCAAGGCATGGGCAACCAGCCTTTCAGCTAGCTCGGTAAGCCGTTGTTTTCCAACTGCATCTCGAAACAATAGTTGAGCCGAAAGGGCATGTTCCAACCTGCGAACCCGGCGCGCAACTGTTGTTTCATCTTGGCCCAGTTCTGCCGAAGCTGCGGCAAAGCTGCCCCGGCGGTTTAGCGCAATCAGATATCGAAGGTCGTCCCAGTTCATGTCCGGCCTTTCTGCAGGTTAAGTCGGACAAGTTCCGCATTCAATCAGCATCTATGCGGGTTCAATGTGCCTACATCCAAACGGAGGAGACGCATGGCACATATTATCCTTTTCAAAGACAACCCCCACGCCGATCCCGACATTCGTCGCGACCACATGGCTGAACACCTGAACTTCTTAAAGGCGCATAAAGATAAAATCGCTGCCGCAGGGCCTCTGTTCGATAGCACTGGGGCTGGGGCTGGCGGCATCTGGCTGGTGGGTGACAGCGATCCGTCGGAGATCGATCAACTGATACACCAAGACCCGTTTTGGCCCACTGGTCTGCGTGCATCTTATGACACTCTGCACTGGAAGGTCGTTTTCGAGAACCTGTCATTGCTGCGCCCTCGTGACCTGGCCTGAGACGCTTTGGCGCTGGAAATTCCGACGAAATTGGTCGATTAAGGCAGGGCGCATGAGGCGCGCCAATACAAACAGGACGAATGGCCCAGATCGAATACTCACAAAACGGATCACGCAATCGCGGCGCACGGGGTACCCGGCTTTTGGCTGGGGGCTCTTATTGCGTGGCTGCAGTTTGCCTGTTGCCGATGGTGGCTGTGGTTCTGGCGGCGTTGACCGGTGGAACAGACACGATCTCGCATCTGATGCAAACTGTGTTGCCTCGCTATACCGCGACCACGCTGATCCTTGTGACTTTGGTGGCGGCGGGCACCTTCTGTATCGGGACCGGTGCCGCTTGGCTGGTGACGATGACGCGTTTCCCTGGTGTTCGGTTTCTTGAAATTGTTCTGATCCTGCCATTGGCCTTTCCAGCTTACGTTCTGGCGTATGCCTACACCTTTATTCTGGATCACCCTGGCATCGTTCAATCGACCCTGCGGGATATCACCGGGTGGGGCCCACGCGACTATTGGTTCCCCGAGATCCGGTCGACCGAGGGCGCGGCTGTGATGCTGATCCTTGTGCTCTACCCCTATGTCTACCTGCTGGCCCGCGCTGCGTTCCTGCAGCAAAGCGCCACAGCGTTTTTGGCGGCACGAGCGCTGGGCAACAATCCGTGGCTGGCGTTCAAGCGCATCTCACTGCCCATGGCGCGTCCGGCGATTGCCGGGGGTGTGCTGTTGGCGGTGATGGAAACCATCGCTGATTTCGGCACGGTGTCTTATTTCGGTGTTCAGACCTTTGCCACCGGGATCTATACCAGCTGGTTTTCAATGGCGGATCGCGCCGCGGCGGCGCAGCTAGCGCTGGGGCTGCTGGCATTTGCACTAATCATGGCCGTTACTGAGCGCAGCCAGCGCGGCAAGGCAAAATACTATCATGCAGGTAAACAACACGTGGCGCAGCCGGCGGTTCAACTGACGGGCTGGCGTGCGGTTGGGGCGTTTGCGCTCTGTGCCATTCCGGTTTTGTTCGGGTTTCTTCTGCCGGTGATTGTGTTGGTCGAAATGGGTCTGCATTCGGAACAGAACCTGTTGTCGCAACGCTATCTGGGCTTCATCCGGAACTCTTTGATTTTGGCAGGTACCGCAGCCGTCGTTACGGTTTCTGCGGCCATCTGCATCGGGTTTTTTCAACGCCTCAGACCAGGGCGCGTATCTTCGGCGGCCGCCTATATTGCACGCCTCGGCTATGCCGTGCCCGGCGGAGTTATTGCCGTGGGCCTGATCGTTCCCTTTGCCGGATTCGACAATGCGCTGGATGCCTGGATGCGCGGCACGTTTGATGTGTCGACCGGGTTGCTGGTTACCGGATCGATCTGGCTGTTGGTCGCGGCCTATATGGTGCGCTTTCTCGCGGCCGCACTCAGCGCCTATGAAGGCGGCCAAAGTACCGTTCACGCGAATATGGATGCGGCGGCGCGATCATTGGGGCAATCGCCGCTGGGCACTTTGCGCCGCGTGCATTTACCCATTCTCACCCCTTCGCTGCTAACAGCCCTGCTGATCGTATTTGTTGATGTGATGAAAGAGCTGCCCGCGACGCTGATCATGCGCCCGTTCAACTTTGATACGCTCGCGGTACAGGCCTACCGGCTGGCCTCTGACGAACGTCTTGAAGGCGCCGCTGTGCCGTCGCTGGTCATTCTGGCAGTCGGCCTGCTGCCCGTGATCCTGATTTGTCGTCAGGTTGGTCGTCGGTAACACCTTCAATCGAAATACTGCGACATGGCCCATCAGGCTTGATTCAATCGCATTTTCCGGCAAGGCTGGGGGTATGAATATGCAGCCTCCCAGCCGGTTCTCTGCAAGCCCGGCGCAGATGCCGGTGGCCTTCGATCGGCGAGAGATGTCTCAGATTCTATCGGTATATGGCCGCATGGTCGCCGCCGGAGAATGGCGGGACTATGGTATTTCAAACCTGCGTGACATGGCGATTTTCTCGATCTTCCGGCGCACTGCGGAACATCCGATTTACCGGGTCGAGAAAGACCCGCGCCTGCGATCCAAACAAGGGATGTATTCAGTCGTCGGGATGGATGGTCGCATCCTGAAACGCGGGCATGATCTGCGGACCGTTCTGCGGGTGTTAGAGCGTAAACTGATCCGGTCTGTCAGTACGGACTAAAGCCGTTTATGCGCGGTCACCGGACCGTCGCCTTGTGCCTGAATTCTGGCAATGGCCTGATCCATCGGTTCAAACGCGACCGCCATATGATGGGCGTTGGCGTGTAGCAACATGTTGGGTCCGGACACCCAGGCCACATGTCCTTTCCAGAACAACAGATCACTGCGTTTGGCGGGTGTTTCATCTGGCACCGACGCGCCCAATACACGTTCCTGTTCACCGCTGTCACCGGGGCAGGCGATGTCGCAGGCCAGCAAACCAACCTGCACCAGCCCGGAACAATCCAACCCGAACCGGCTATTTCCCCCCCACAAGTAAGGCGTGCCAAGAAACAGTTCGGCGACAGCGACGGGATCGGCTGCTTTTTCCGTGATCGGCGCGCAGTGAACTGAGGGGATAAACCCCAATTCAGTTTCCAGAAATCCGTTCTGTTCCGACAGCATCTTTACTTTGCTACCATAACTCAGGGACGTCAGATCGCGGCTTTTCATATCAGCCCGCTCATAAGCATGCGTCGCGGGTACCGTGATGCAATGGGTCTCTGACAGCGTTGATCCCAGATGTTCTGAGGCAACCCAGCCGGTATATGAGTCTTTGTCCGACGTGACCCAGCTCCAGCCGGCTGCACGCTCGGCTACCTTTACTGTATCGCCATACAGCAACTGACGATCACGTGGACCGTCTGGCGTTCGCCGCAAGTCCACGACCGGTTGTATGATGCGCCGAGCGGTCACAAGCCTAAAATCTCGGGCAATGCCGTCAGTATTGCGCGCGGGCCTTGACCCAGCCCGCCTTTGCTGCGCCCGGGCGCTTTGCTGGGTTGCCACGCGTAGATGTCGAAATGCATATAGCGGCTGTCTCTGGCAAATCGGCGCAAAAACAGCGCCGCGGTGATCGAGCCAGCAAACCCGCCCGACGGAGCATTGTCCAGATCGGCAATCCCGGGCTCGATCATCGCCTCGTAAGGATCGTGAAACGGCATCCGCCAGACCGGATCGGCAGCCGGTGTGCCGGCCTGGGACAACGCCCCTGCAACCGCGTCATCATCAGTGTAGAACGGCGCCAGATCGGGGCCGACCGCGACACGCGCTGCGCCTGTCAGGGTCGCCATCGAGATCACCAGATCGGGTTGCCCTTCATCAGCCAGGGTCAGCGCATCGGCCAACACAAGTCGCCCCTCAGCATCGGTGTTGTTGATTTCGACCGTCAAGCCCTTGCGAGAGGTCAGAATATCCCCTGGCCGGAATGCATCACCCGCCACCGAGTTTTCGACGGCGGGGATCAGTACTCGCAATTGCAAAGGCAGCTCTAGCGCCATGATCATGCGAGCCAGACCCAGCACGTTGGCGGCACCGCCCATGTCCTTTTTCATCAAGCCCATCGACGCACCTGGTTTCAGGTTCAAACCACCCGTGTCGAAACACACACCTTTGCCCACGAGCGTCAACTTCGGTCCGCTGGCACCCCAGCACATGTCGATCAAGCGTGGTGCCTGAGTCGCCGAACGCCCCACTGCATGAATCATCGGGAAATTCTGGTCCAACAGCGCTTGGCCACGGATCACATTACAGGTTGCACCAAACTCGTCCGCCAGGGCCTCGACCGCCACTTGCAATTGATCCGGACCCATATCCGATGCAGGCGTATTGATCAGATCACGCGTCAAAGCTTCAGCGTTGGCGAGTGTTTCGATCCGTCTGGCATCAATGCCGTCCGGGGCAACCAAACCCGCTGTGCTGGCGGATTGGGTGGCATAGCGATCAAAGGCGTAACCGGCCATCAGCCATCCAAGGCACTCTGTTTCCAACTGATCCCCGGATACACCGGACGCAATGTGATAGCTACCTTCTGGCAGGGCTTCGGCCGCCGCGGCCAGGGGAAAGCGTTTGCGCGCTCGCTTTGCCTCGGACCCATATCCGGCCAGGGCCATTTCGGCTGCACCATCTGCACCCGGCACAAGTAGAGCCTGGCCCATCGCGCCGGTAAATCCGTTTGCTGCAATCCATGATTGCACCAACTCCGGCTGGTTCTGCAGCCAGCCCTCCAGATCAGGCTGCGCAATCACGTGCAGCGGCATCGAAAGGTCAGTAGGCGGGACAAAGGACAGGGTCATGGGCGTCTCGGTTGGTTCAATCCGCGCCCAGACTAGTCACCCCTGATCCGCCTGCAACCCCCGTCAGACGGAAAGGTCTTGCTGATCCCAGATGGCTGTGAGCGACCGTTCGCCCACCCGGATCAACCGGCCCAGCGTCGCGCCTGCAGCGACCGCGTCCCCTGCATCAACCGAACGGGCCACGTCGCTTGCAACCCGGGCCAGCGCCATCATGCCGATCTGTTCTGAAATTGCGACCAGCGATTTGGCGCATTTGCGCAGCCCGGCCCAGTCACGGCGTCGCCAGAAGCGTTCGCAATTCGATAGCCGAACCGCAAGTTCTTCAATAGTGCGGCACAGCACGTCCAATGCGTTCTTGTCGCCCAGTTGCCGGTACAGACCGCTCAGCCGATCCGGATCGACGCGGACGGATTCCTTGTGTTCAAGTGTGATAATCTTATCCACCACATTCACCCCAGTTTCTACGCCCCCACGGCGCGGGTTCGATATTGGCGATAACTTCCTTTGCAAAACCTTGCAGTGAAGCCGGATAATGGCTCGAATTTTCGTTGAATTCGGTTTAGAGCATCCGGCAGCGACAAAAACAGGGACACTGCAATGGACTTTGCCAAACCTCTGCCGACCTATCTGGTCAAACGGTACCATGGCTGGAAGGCCACCACATATTCCGAAAATCAGGTCTGGTATCGGCGTCTGGCGGATGAAGGACAACGTCCCCGCGCAATGGTGGTCTCTTGTTGTGACAGCCGGGTGCATGTCACCTCGATCTTTGGCGCAGATCAGGGCGAGTTTTTTATTCACCGCAACATTGCCAATCTGGTCCCGCCTTACGCGCCGGATGGCGATCACCACGGGACCAGTGCGGCAATCGAATACGCGGTGACCGCGCTGAAAGTCGCGCATCTTATCGTTCTGGGCCATTCCCAATGTGGTGGTGTCCAAGGCTGTATCGACATGTGCAAGGGTCAGGCGCCACAGTTGGAAGCCAAGGAAAGCTTTGTTGGCCGCTGGATGGATATCCTGAAGCCGAAATACGATTTGGTCGCTGATGTAGAAGACGGCGTCGAACAAGCCAGGCAGCTTGAACGCCAGGCTGTCGTTGCTTCGCTGGAAAACCTGATGACCTTTCCATTTGTATCTTCTGCGGTCGAAGATGGCGCGCTCAGCCTGCACGGGCTCTGGACCGATATCGGTGAGGGCGGGTTGCAATGCTACGATCCGTTGCACAAGAAATTTGTCACGGTCTGATTAGGCGCAAACATGCCCGAGCTCGAGTGACGCGGATCAGACCTCTGATTTCGTGTCATTTTTTGGTATGATTGCAGGAACTGCACTAGAATCGGATCATATCATGAGATTGATTAAGCGACTTCTCGTCACCCTGCTTGTTATCGTTCTGGTCTTGGTCGGGGTGTCTTATCTGCTACCGGGCAAGGCCGAGGTTTCGCGCAGCATCACCATCGATGCACCGCCCGAAGTGATCTTTCCCTACGTGAACTCGATGCAAGAGACGGAGAAGTGGTCACCCTGGCTGTCACGCGATCCAGAAACCAAGCTGTCTTATAGCGGACCGGATGCCGGGGTCGGCAATATTCTGAACTGGAGTTCGGATCATCCCCAGGTTGGCACGGGATCACAAGAGATCATGGAAAGCGTAGAGAACCAGCGAGTAAAAACCGCACTGGATTTCGGCCCGATGGGGGCGGCCGAGGCGTCGTTCGTTTTGCAGGCTGAAGGATCCGAGACGCAGGTAACCTGGGGCTTCGAATCCGATCTGGGCCTGAACCCGATGTCACGCTGGATGGGGCTGATGATGGATAAATGGGTTGGCGGCGATTATGAGCGTGGGCTGGATAATCTGAAGGTGTTGGTCGAAGGGCAGGGGTGACCGGACGCGGTTTTCTAAGAAGCATGGAATGTCTTGCGTAAGCCCATTTCGCCGTTCCTCTGCAACGCTGTAAATGGCTTCTGTCGCGGGATATAAAAACCTTCAGCCACTGCATTGCTTTCAAGCAAGGATTATAGTGGCGCAAAACAAGAAAGTTAGGTCACACTACGCCAACGAACCTTTGCCGCGTGGCCCAGATTTCTGACACGTGAACTTCGCGCTTTCGCCACCCAGGTAAACTGCGTTAATCGTCTCGTCCGGGTTCGTTCGGGTCGCTGGAGAAGAGCGCGATCTTGTTACCTTGAGGGTCGCGAAGGTAGCCAACATAAAAGTTAGGCCCATACAAGGCGCGGAAGCCCGGCTGACCCTCGTCAGAACCACCTGCGGCAAGGGCGGCGGAATGAAGGTCCCGAACCTGCTTTTGACTGCGCGCCTCAAACGCGACCATCGCCCCGTTCCCAGCCGAGGCGGGACGTCCATCGAAAGTTGGTTTGACGTAGAATTCAGGCAGAGCGACGGACTGACCCGGTTCAACTGGCAGCGCATAGCTTAGGCCCTCAGGACCCTCCTCCAGCCCGTAATCAAGGGCCGGTAGGAACGCAGAGTAAAACAGTTTCGCGCGAGCGATGTCATCAGCACCGACGGTGACGTAGGCAATCATGCCGCCTGCTCCTTTCCGCAGTTTCGATCTTTGCAACGAGATTTCTGCACAACCGTAAGCCAGCAGGCAAATCGGTTCAATAATCATGACACGATACGGAACATGACCGGCTAATTGGGCGAATTGCGGCGTAAGCTTACGTTGCCCGTCCTGCATCGTACACGCATCGCTACCGTGAAAAAATCCCGCTGGCAGCGCAGCGGGATTTTGAGGGATCAGATATTTCGTGCCTGACTTTCGATCAGCCTTTTTTCAGAACCTCACGGCCCAGCAGTTCGGCGATTTGTACTGCGTTTAGCGCCGCGCCCTTACGTAGGTTGTCCGAAACGCACCACAGGTTCAGGCCGTTTTCGACGGTCGAATCCTGCCGGATACGGCTGATGAACGTTGCGAAATCGCCGACGCATTCGATGGGTGAGACATAGCCGCCAGCCTCACGCTTATCGATCACCATGATGCCCGGTGCCTCGCGCAGGATGTCGCGGGCTTCATCTTCATCCAGAAACTCTTCGAATTCGATGTTTACCGCTTCGGAATGGCCGACAAAAACCGGGACGCGGACACAAGTTGCAGTGACCTTAATCGCCGGATCGACGATCTTTTTGGTCTCAACGACCATCTTCCATTCTTCTTTGGTCGTGCCGTCTTCCATGAAAACGTCGATCTGCGGAATGACGTTGAAAGCAATTTGCTTCTGGAACTTGTTCGGCTCTACCTCGGTCGTCGGGTTGTAAACCGCTTTGGTTTGATCCCACAGCTCGTCCATACCGTCTTTGCCGGCACCTGACACGGATTGATAGGTCGAGACGACAACGCGTTTGATCTTGGCACGGTCATGCAAAGGTTTCAGCGCCACCACCATCTGCGCGGTCGAGCAGTTGGGATTGGCGATGATGTTCTTCTTGGCGTAATCATGGATCGCCTGCGGGTTACACTCTGGCACGATCAGCGGGATGTCCGGATCATAGCGATAGAGCGACGAGTTATCGATCACCACGCAACCCGCGGCTGCGGCTTTTGGGGCATAGTCTTTGGTCGCAGCAGATCCGACCGCAAACAGCGCGATATCCCATCCGTTGAAGTCGAATGTATCCAGGTCCTGCGTCGTGAGTGTCTTATCGCCAAAGCTGACCTCTGTACCCAGCGAACGGCGGCTTGCCAACACGGCAAGTTCGTCCACGGGGAACTGGCGCTCAGCCAGGATGTTCAGCATTTCGCGGCCCACGTTACCCGTGGCGCCGACGATGACGACGCGATAGCCCATTTCTAGTCTCCTGAATAAAGGACGCGCGTTCATAGCCGCGATGCAGAAAAGAAAAAAGGGCTTTCGGGGCCGAATTCGATGTTTGACGTCGAATTGATACGGTTGGGTTCGTTTTAGTCCGCGCTTAGCAGTGATCGATAGACGCGAACGATGGCTTCCGCTTCGCCTTCGATTCTAAATTTCTGCTCAACCCGCGCCCTTGCGGCCTGTCCGGCCGCAGTCAACTTCGCCGGATCGTCCAGCATCGACCTGAGCGCTGCGGCCAATTCCGGCGCGTTGTCTTTCTCGAACAAACGCCCGGTGACGCCGTCTTCGATCTGCGCACTAAAGGCGCCTACGCCGTGGCAGGCAATTGCAGGAACACCAGAGGCCATCGCCTCAAGCGGGGTCAGCCCAAACCCTTCGTGACGGGCCGGGGCAGCAAAGATATCCAGCGCCCGGTATGTTTCGACAATCTCTTCCCAAGGGCGTTCGCCCAGAAACCGAACGCGATCCGCAAGGCCGGCGTCTTTCAGCTTTAGTACCTGTTCTTGCTGAAAGGCTTCGAATTCTTTGGTCGCACGGCCTGTGAATACGATACTGGCCTCGGGGAAGGATGGTAGCACGTCAATCGCCGCGTCGACCAAAAGGTCGACACCCTTTTGTGGCCGGATGCGCCCAAAGCAGCCAATCAAAAACCCGTCGGGCAGGTCAAGCTTTTGCCGTAACGCCGGCTTGTCATCGGCTGGGTGAAACAGTTCTGTGTTCACGCCATGCATGATGACCGTTGACGGGTGTTTCAGGAACGACGCTGCCTGTGGTGTCGTGGCAATCAGCGCGTCCATTTTTGAGATCAGCCATTTTGTGAACCCGGAATGATCCCGTTGCGCGGCCGATGTGAACAGAAGTTTCAGGTTTCGCCGCAAGACCGTTCTTAGGAACAGACCCATCAGCATTTCGGTGTTACGCCGCGCGTGCCAGACCCGCGTTGTGCGGTTCGACAGGAACGGAACTTTGAACAGCCGAATATGCGGCAGATCTTCCGGCAGACCGGGGCCTGTTGCCACAATCCCAATCATCTTTTTTTGGATGGGAAGTAGACGAATGATGGTTGTGGTCACCCCTGAAAGGCTGTGCTTCAGGTTGGGTGCAATGACCTCGATTTCCTGCACAGCACTCTCCTTTCTGAATGATCCTGTCGAATTCAGTCCACGCTATCCCGGCTGAATAGATAGATCACGCAACCGATGGCAAGGGTAACAGCAAAAAAGCCAAAAATAGCCGTGTAGGGTGCGGTTGATCCCGTCTCGACGGTGGCAGCGTGAATGCGCCCGGTGACGAATTGCGCGATGCCCACGCCTCCGATGCCAAAGAGGTTCAACAAAGTGACCCCGCGCCCCACCAGATGCGGCGGCACAAAGGCACGACCATGGGCCATGATCACCGGAAAGCTTGCCCCCAAAAACCCGATGACGGCCAGCAGCAGAACCGAAATCCAAATGCCACTGTCAATCCACAGGCACAGCAGGCCCAAAGCCGCAGCGCCCAGCGCATTGCCTGCGAACACCACCCATTTTCGTGTGCCAAACACCCGGTCGAGCGGCCCATAGACAAACGTTCCTGCAATCATTGCCGCCCCCATCACCAATGTCGCTGTTCCGATCTGGGTGGTGCCAAGCCCAAACACATCGCTCAGATACGGTCCTGCCCACAACCCGCGCAACGCGGCAGACGGAGCGTAAGCGACCAGCATCAGCGGCAGGATCAGCCAAAGGGCGGGCTCTTTCAGCAGATCCAGCAGCGATCCCTTGTGGTCTGTCTCAACCTTGGCGGGGTCGTGCACGCTCAGCCAGATACCGGCGGCGATGGCGGCGGACACCCCGGCTAGCCCAGCCATTGTTGCGCGCCAGCCCATCATCTCGACCGCCAAAGCTGTTGGATAAGACGCCACCAGATTACCCACCGATCCAACGCCCAGCATTACGGCTGCCAGCGTGGCGAACCTTGCGGGGGGGTATTCGTGCGCGAAGATATAGTAAGACGCCATCAGAACCGGAGAGCACCCGATGCCGATCAATCCCATGGCAATGCTGATATGCAGCGGCGATGTGGCAACAGCGAACACACCCGCGCCACCTGCACCGCCAGCCAATAGCAAAGCCGCGGCTGTCAAACGCGGGCCGACGCGGTCCAACGCCCAGCCCACCGGGATCTGCATCGCCGCGAAGACCAGAAACCAAAGGCCCGAGGCAAATGCCAGATCTTCTGGCGTGGCACCGATATCGTGTTCCAGATCCAGGCTGAGAACCGCCAGAAAAGCGCGAAAGAACTGGCTGAGGACGTAGGCCAGACACAAAATCACCAAACCTGCCTGCATGAACGGCCCCTTCCCAAGGTTCTGAAGGAATGCTTGGCACGCCATGGCAAAACGCACAAGCACGTGTACAATGTTGCAGAGGGCGGACAGCGATCACATTCGAACTATCCTTTGCTCACACCCGAACCTGAGGGGACAATGAAAGACCTTCATTCCGCGTTTTATGAAAACCTGCCCTTGCTGCGTGACTTCACTCGATTGGCGGACCCAGCGCAATTTACCCCGGTACCTGATGATTGGGTGCTGGGTGTAGCAGATATTGTTGATTCCACAGGGGAAATTGAACGAGGCCGATACAAGACGGTGAACATGGTCGGGGCGGCGGTGATCTCGGCCATGATCAACGCGATGGACGGCAAGCTGTTTCCTTATGTCTTTGGTGGTGATGGTGCAGGCTTTGCCATTCCGCCCAGCGCCGCTGAAACTGCGCGTATCACTCTGGCGTCCTTGCGGCGCTGGGCGGAGGAAGAGTTTTCGATGCCCCTGCGCGCCGCGTTGGTTTCTGTGGCCGAGATAAGGCAAACGGGCAAAGATCTGCGTGTGGCGCGCTATGCGCCGTCGACGGGTGTGGATTATGCCATGTTTTCTGGCGGAGGCTTGGCCTGGGCCGATGCGCAGATGAAAGCAGGGAGCCATGAGGTTCCTCCGGCCGATCCAGGAGCAGCGCCCGACCTGACGGGGTTGTCTTGCCGATGGTCCAACAGCCCGGCACAACATGGCCGGATCGTCTCGGTTGTTGTGCAACCCACGCCGGCCGCCACCGAAAGCGATTTTTCCGATCTGGTGAAATCTGTGTTGTCCGCATCTGAGGGGCTGGAGCGTGGCGGCCATCCGGTCCCTGTCAACGGCCCACCGATCACTTGGCCGCCTCCGGGTGTGGAAATTGATGCACATGTGTCCCGCAACGGTCGGAACATGTTTGTGCAAAAAACACTTCTATTGATGCAAAATCTGCTAATCGGACTGCTGTTCAAAACAGGAAAACGATTGGGGCAGTTCGAACCGGAGCATTACAAGCGCATGGTCAGCAGCAATGCTGATTTTCGAAAATTCGATGACGGGTTGAAGATGACCTTGGATTGCGACCAGGGTACACGCGCGCAGATCGAACATCTGCTGGAAGAGGCGCGCGGGCGTGGCAAAATCCGGTATGGCCTGCACGCACAAGACGAAGCGATGATGACCTGCTTTGTCCCGGCGGCCACGCGCGATGATCATGTGCATTTCGTCGACGGTGCCTCGGGCGGTTACGCGCAGGCCGCTGCTACGATGCGCGCCTGACGCGCTATTTTGCTTTCCACTCTTTCGCTAATGCCCTTGATGCCTGTGTCAGCAGCATGACGTCGATCCCTACTGCCAGAAACTGCGCGCCCATTTCCAGATACGTTTGCGTTGCTTCTACATTGGTGCCCAGAATGCCGGGTGCCTTACCTGCGGCTTTAGTCCTGGACAGAGCGTCGGCAATCACTTCGCGCACTTCGGGGGCTTTGCTGTTGCCCTGAAATCCCATGTCCGTGGACAGGTCGGCGGGCCCGATAAAAACACCGTCAACACCGTCAACCTGAAGGATCTCGTCCAGCGCCGCTATTCCAGCGCGGTTTTCGACCTGAACCAATAGACAGATTTCCTGATCCGCCGTTTGGATATAATCACTTGTGGTCCCATACGTCGTCGCCCGCGACGCTGATGCGCCGACCCCACGCACCCCCTCTGGCGGATAGCGACAGGCGCGCACCAATTCTCGCGCCTGTTCGGCGCTTTCCACAATGGGTACCAGAATGGTCTGCGCGCCCGCATCCAGAACCATTTTTATCAACCAGGTTTCACCCACCGGTATTCGCACCACCGGATGAGACGCGCTGTTGGCCAGCGCCATCAGCTGATCCCGAATTGATCGAATGTCATTCGGCGCATGCTCACCATCAATCACCAACCAATCGAAACCTGCGGTTCCCATGATTTCGGCAGTGATGGGCTCGGCGAAACTCATCCAGCAGCCGATTTGCCGTTTTCCCTGTGTCAGAGCCTGTTTGAACGTGTTTGTCGGGGCAGCCATTGAGTGTTCTCCAGTCTTAGTCTGTCAGGGATCGGGCGATTTCTGTGATGACATCAAACGCCATCTTCACGTCCTCTTCGGTGGTTTCGAACTGTCCCGCCTGAAAGCGAATGACAAACGTGCCATCCACCCGTGTTTGCGTCAGGTAAATACGCCCGTCGTCGTTGATTGCGTTCACCAGGCGCAGGTTCAGGTCTTCCAAGTTGTACAAATCGGGGTTTTCGGTCGGTACAAAACGAAAAGTCCAAAGGGACCACATCGGAGGGGTAACTATTTCGAAATCCGGTTCGGCGGCCAGCCGGTCATGCAGATCCTTGGACCAGTTGACGTGATTTCGTAGCCTATCCCGCAGACCTTCAAGACCATAGGCTCGGATCACGAACCAAAGCTTTAGTGCACGGAAGCGACGACCCAGCGCAACAGTCCACTCTGAGTAATTGATGATCCCGTCCTTGCCGTGTGTTTTCAGGTATTCGGGGCTGATCGCCAGTGTTTGCACCAGATCATCGGGGTTTTTAAGGAAATGCGCGCAGCAATCGAACTGTATGCCCAGCCACTTATGCGGATTGAAGACGATGCTGTCCGCCTGATCGATGCCCGGCCAATAGTGCCGATATTCAGGACATATCATTGCTGATCCCGCCCATGCCGCATCCACATGGGTATACAGCCCGTGTTTTTGCGCAATCTCCAGACAGCGGTCCACCGGGTCAGTCGCCCCTGTCCCGGTTCCGCCAACGCAAAGAATGACACCTGCAGGGTGTAAACCAGAGTCTAAATCGGACTGAATCGCCTTGTCCAAGGCTTCCGGATCCATACCGCGCCAATCCCCTTTGATTGGAACGCGTACAAGGTTGTCCTGACCAATCCCGGCCACCCAAATGGCCCGGTCTATCGATGTATGGACCTCGGATGAACAGTAGATTCGGAGCGGTTTCTTCCCGAACAGACCGTGTCGATTGCCCTGCCAATCCAGCGCCTTTTCACGCATTGTCAGCACGGCGGCCAATGTGGCTGATGAGGCTGAATCCTGAATGACCCCGGCAAACCCTTCTGGCAAATCTAGCGCCTGACGCAGCCAGTCCATCATCCGCGTTTCCATTTCCGTCGCAGCGGGCGAGGTCTGCCACAACATGCATTGCGGCGCGATTGCGCTGGTCAGGAACTCGGCCAAGACTGATGGGGCCGAGGCGTTTGCGTTGAAATAGGCAAAGAACCGGGGGTGCTGCCAATGGGTGATCCCCGGCATCACAATTTTCTCAAAGTCCTGAAAGATGTCTTCCATGGGCTGCGCGTGTTCTGGCGGTGCAGCAGGCAAAGCATTGAGAACATCACCCGGTTCGGTTCGCGCCCGTACCGGTTTGTCGCCGACATTCTGATGATAGTCCTGCGTCCAATCCGCGACTTTCTTGCCCCATCCGGCGAACTCATCCCATTTCATTCTGATCCTCCCGTGCGGCACCAGACGGGCGAGCCCGGGGTGCGTATGTCTTTGAGATCAGTGATAGGTATTCAACAGGCAAGGTCAATTCCGTTTCCTAAGACTCTCAATTCCGGTGGATTGCTTGCGAACCTACTGGATTTCGGCCAAGATTCCGTATGACTGACGAACTTCCACTTACCTCTCGATCTTTGCCGATTGCTCTGCTGAGAGCACGGGAAAAGGTCATGGGTCCCATTCGCACATTGCTGAGCGATGCAGGCGTCACCGAACAGCAATGGCGCGTCTTGCGCGTTCTCAACGAAGAGGGACCGCAGGAGCCAACCCACATCGCCGAGAGGGCCTGCCTACTGCTGCCCAGCCTGACGCGCATTCTGCAAAACCTTGAGCAAAAAGACTTGATCGCCCGGCGCAACCATCCGGTGGACCGGCGCCGCCAGATTGTCGAGATCAGCAAGGGCGGTGTGGAAGTTATTCACGCAAACCTTGCTGTCAGCGTCGCACAGGCCGAGCGCATTCGAACTCAACTGGGCCCCGAAAAGCATGAATTGCTGCTGGATCTTTTGACTGAGTTGAAAGATCTGGAGACCTGACCATCGGGTCCTTGAACCCCTGATTTTGGCACCCCGCCGGAGAAGGTAGGGGGAATTCTCCGGCGGGGAGGCCAGACCCAGACTGGATTAAAATCCAGGTCCTCACTTCGAAGCAATTGCAGAACCGAAAATACGGTTCACCGAACGGCCCGAAGGATCCAGGGGGATGGACCTTGTGCCTATGCGCTCCGAAGCGGTCGTAGCCTAATGCCGACTTCTGGTGGTGCCAGCAATAGGTATCTTCGAGTCAGGGTCGTAGTGCTGTTTTGCCCTGGTAATTTTCCAAGGCGGTTGGTGTTACCGGGATATTGTGCGCAATAGGCACAATATGTCTTCAATCACTTCAATGAACGTTGGCATCTGCAATTCATGCGCAAGCCAAGCTGCAGTACCCAGAAATTCCGAACGGTTTGGACACTCTTCTTTTTGCTACCTCATGTGTCCAGCGAACCAGCTTCCGAATCCGATTGGGCTTATCGATTGGTCGCGCCTATAAAGGCGCAACGAACTGCCGCTGGGAACGATCGCTGAGATGTGGAAGAAAATTGAGCAAATTCATGCCGAAACAATCTAAGGGTGTTGGCAGAAACTGGCGTGTTCCAATCACTTGCCAGTGCAAATGCGCCTACCACGATGCGTGTTTCGCAATCAAAAGGGATCACTATGCAAGATAACCTGTTCACTCTGCCGGAACCTATAACCATCCCTGTTGACGGTGAGGCTGGTGCGTATCCGGTTGGGCGGATCTTCTGTGTCGGACGGAACTACGCAGCTCATGCGGCCGAGATGGGAAATGAGGTTGACCCAGAAGCTCCGTTTTACTTTACGAAATCTGCCGCCAATGCGGTTTTGACAGGTAAAACCGTTCCTTTCCCGCCCGGAACCGAAAATTTCCATCATGAGATGGAACTGGCCGTCGCACTCGGCAAGCCGGTGTTTCGCGCCACCAGCACCGAGGCTCTGGATGCGGTCTATGCCTATGGCTGCGCGTTGGATATGACCCGGCGTGACCTGCAAATTCGTGAGCGTAACAAGCAACGACCCTGGGATTTGGGCAAGGATGTCGAAAACAGCGCTGTTTTTGCCCCGTTGACCCGGTCAACCGCCTGGTCGCCGGATGATGACAAGCGCATCCATCTGAGCGTGAATGGAGAAATCCGGCAGGATGCAACCCTGGCAGAGTTGATCTGGAAAATTGACGAAATCATCAGCCATCTTTCAGGCTTCTACCATCTGCGGCCCGGGGATTTGATCCTGACTGGCACGCCGGCTGGCGTCGGTCCAGTGGTGGCTGGGGATGTGATCGAAGGTGGAATTGACGGGTTGGACAGTATCCGGCTGACCCTGTCCGCCGCTAACTAGAGCCTATTTAGGGTCTTTTAGCCAGTCTTTGGCGAACTCGACCCGATCCAGATTGGCAAAACGCCGAACCCGGTCCAGTTCAGACTGCAGTCTTCGGCTCCGCGCCTCTGACCAACGCACGCGGCTTTCAGGCCAAACGGCCCGTACACGCAGTTCGCCGCAGTCCCGATGCGCCTTCATGTCGATCCGTCCGATAAGTTTGTCAGCTTCCAGCAGCGGGAAGACGTAATAGCCATAAGTCCGTTTGGGCTCGGGGACAAAGACCTCGATCCTGTAGTGGAATCCAAACAGTCGTTCGGCCCGTTTGCGATCACGCAACATTGGATCAAAGGGGCTGAGAACCCTGGTCCGACCAGAAGGCGGTGTCAGCGCGGCCGTCTCGTCAAGCAACCCCGGACGGGCCATGACTTTGCGCAACCGCCCATCCACGCAGGCCATTTCAAGCTCTTCAACGGTGCCATGCTGCAAGGCTGTGGCGCACCACGCCTTGGCTTCGGCGGGACTGACCGTGTCCCAAAACGCCGCCAGTTCGCCCGATGTAGCAAACCCAAGCCGGTCCAGCGCAGCGTTGCAAAGCCAATCCACCGTCCTGTCAGCGTCGCAGGGCGTGTGACCCGGACAAAGATGCGTCTCGATCACCCGCTCGGTCAGGTCATAGCGCTTCTGAAATCCTTCGCGGCCAATGACCGTCAACGCACCTGAGCGCCACAGGAATTCCAATGCTGTTTTGGACGGGTGCCAGTCCCACCAACCGCCCGACCCTTTCTTTTCATCCTTGCCCACATCCGACGAGGAGACGGGGCCATGATCGCGGATATGTTGCAGCACGGTTTCGAATTGTTGTTCAAACCCGTCGCGTCGCCAGTTTTTCCACCTTGATTTCAACAGATCTGCGTCGCGTTGAAAGCGCAAATGCCAATGCGAATAATAGTCCATCGGAATGACGGCAGCGTCGTGTGTCCAATGTTCAAACAACGCCTTGTCGCGTTCGTACAGGTGTTTGAGGTTCTTGCTGCGATAGCTCGGCCTGCGCGAAAACAAGATCATGTCATGGGCACGGGCAACGGTGTTGATACTGTCCAACTGAACAAAGCCAAGCCGCCGGATCAGCGCAAGAAGGTCTGCGCCTTTGGCGTTCCCCGAAGGCGGCTCAGCCAGCGCATGCCGATCCATAAAAACGGCGCGGGCCGTTTGGTTGTCGATCTGTTGTAGGGCCAATGTCACCAGCGCCGTTTTAGCGTTTCACCAAAGCTGATCTTGGGTGTGAGAGTGACACGCGTTTCAATCTCGGAGTCCGGATCATCCAGCCGCGCCGAGATGATTTCGGCGGCCTTGCGCCCGATCTCCAGACGGCAGGCGTCCATCGTGGCCAGTTTGCGCGGCAGCCCTTGCAGCAGTTCCACATTATTGAACCCGGCCAATCCGATCTGACCGGGAATGTCGATGCCTTGTTCCAGCAGGTACAACAGCCCGCCAGCACCGATCATATCATTGGAGTAATACAGAAAATCCAACTCGGGTGAGCGCTCAAGCATCGTCTGTGTCATCTCGCGGCCCTTGGCCAGCGCAGAGCCGCCAGAGTAAAACTCGCGGTCTTCTATCTCAATTCCATGCTTGCCCAGCACCTCGGTGAACCCTTCGAACCGCTTGCGGGCGCGGTGATCCAACGGCATCTTGGTGCCCATGAACCCGATATGCTGATACCCGGCCTTCAGGATGGCCTGCGCCATCTCGCGCCCGGCGCGGCGATGCGAAATACCGACCATGGCGTCCACGGGCTTGCCGTCTGTGTCCATGATTTCGACCACAGGAATACCGGCCGAATCCAGCATGGCGCGCGCGGCTTCTGTGTGCTCCAGACCCGCGATGATCACGCCAGAAGGCCGCCACGAGAGCATTTCGTACAGCACTTTTTCTTCTTTTTCGGGCAGGTAGTCGGTGACGCCAACCACCGGCTGTAACTGGGTATCTTCCAGAACCTGATTAACGCCCGTCAGAACCTCGGGAAACACCATGTTTGACAGCGACGGGATGATCACCGCCACAAGATTCACCCGGCTCGAGGCTAATGCCCCGGCGATCTTGTTTGGCACATATCCCAGCTCTTTTGCGGCGGCCAAAACGCGGGTGCGGGTGGCATCTGATACATCACCCCGATTACGCAGGACCCGGCTGACCGTCATCTCGGAAACACCGGACGCCTCAGAGACATCGCGGAGGGTAAGCGGGCGTTTTGTTTCAGTGTTCACGGAGGGCACCTGCGTTGTTGTTTTGCCCGATGGTAGCGTGAACAAGGCGATCTGTACAACTGTTGTGCAAAGGCCATGACAACCCCAAAAAACCAAGGTACAGAAGGCGATGCGTGGCCCCGTGGCTCAACTGGATAGAGCAGCCCCCTCCTAAGGGGCAGGTTGCAGGTTCGAATCCTGCCGGGGTCGCCACAAAAGCAAAGAAATACAGATCGTTGTGCTTGTCTTCGCCCTGAATCTTGCGGGAAATCGTAGGATCATGGGTTTGAAACAAATCAAACGATATCTGAGCTAGGGTGATTGAATGGTTCAGCCTTTAGTTTCTTCCAGAGCCGGAAAGAACCCACACGCGCGATAGTAGTGGGGATGGTATGGCTAAGCCAACGGAAAGCAACGCTCTGGGCCTGGCAAAACCTGACATTTGAGCCAAGCCAACAGAGAAGTTTATGCGAGGGTGGGTATTCGTTTGTTTTAGGCGGTCATCAACGAGGCTGAGCGCAGAGTCTTGCCACGGCTGGTATGATAGGGGTCCTCGGATCGACATCAGTGCCACATATCCAGTCATCGATATTGACGGGGCGCAGAAGCTGCATTGGATCATCTTCGCGGTGTCGTCGGATAAGCGGCTTGCCAGATTTGCCGAAGTAGATACGAAGACCGGTTTCTATATAGTTGTTGCCGCCTTCTCTCAGTTTGCCGGATAAATACAGAGATGAAGATGGGCCGTTTTGGGTGTCGAATGCAATTTCTCCTCCGTAGAGAAGCGAACTGTCGTCGTTCTGGAAACCATATCCAAGTTGCAAGTTGGTGTTATCGGTTGGGTAATAAGATGCCAGCGTTCGAAGGAATAAGTCGGAGTCAATTACATCGCCAGCAGTAACGCCTGCTATGGCGTCCAAAGAAAACCGCCCGCGATAGATAGCCCCCTCGACTCCGCCTTGGAAGATATCAGCGTTCAGCCCGTCTTTTAAGTTTGTATAGCTTCCAACGATTCCGATTAGGCCTTTGGACGGATCGCGCCAGAAAGCGTGGAACCCAGCCCCCAACACTTCGACCTCTTCGGAGCCGCCAATGTCGAGATTTGCGGCAATCCCGTCCAGTTGAAGCCCATATCGATGACTCAACGGGACGGTATAAGAACCTGTTGCCGCATAACCGTCATTGTCTCCCAAGACCCCACTTAGTGAGAGCTTACCGTTTGCTCCGTCAACTGCGGGTAAGCTTTGGGCGGAAATGCTTCCGCAAAAGCTGACCGCCGCAATCAAACCCAAAGACAAGAGCTTACGGATCGGTGTTTGCACGGTTTGCCTCTTTAGATGAACGGCTCCCTAAGCAGGGTTTCAGCGGCAGACCAAGCGCGCAATTTAATAGTGTTGTTCCAGGTCGACTATCCCCTGGGTGTGTCTTTCGAGCGACCGCATTAGCACATCCATCAACCCTAGGGAGCAAATTCGGTTCTGATCAGCGTGAACAACTTCTTTTGCCAGGAAACCGCCACACGAAAAGAGTATCGCGAGTTAACTGGGACTGTGCGGCGGCAAGTAAATTGCGTGGTGTCCCTCGCTATAGGCGTCACGCAAGAAGCTAGAGACGCCAACAAGGGCGCGATTTATCCAGAAAGTGCAGATCAGTTCGAAGACACTTTATGATAAACGAGCGGCCTGCGGTCATCCGTTGCCTCGTAGCGGATAATCCCAGTGTTGGCGTCCAGCGTTAGGACTCTGTCCGCAACATCTGCCGGTTCCTCACCGTCGCAAAAAACACGACTGTTTTGACGAAGCATTTTTCCTTCGTCATTCAGTTTCCCTTCAGCCACAATCCAACCGCGCCCGGTCTCACACAACGAAATCACGGATGGGATTATCCTCAGTTCAAAGGTTTCAACGCTTGTGAGCGATATTGATAGGTAGTCGATTGAACCGTCGTAAACGTCCAGGCCTTTATACAAACCCGACCAATCATCTTTGTCCGCAAAAGCATGGGCCGGTAAGGCAATTGCACCCACAAGAACCACACTTAGAATTCTATATCTCATGTTGACCTCCAATGTTTGGCTAACTACTCCAAGGCGGACAGTCCTGCGAACCGGGCAAGGAACTCTTCGCTATGCCAATCAACATACCGTTCAACACGTTCGTCAACGGTTGATCTTGGGCTTATGCCCGACCTCTGCATATCTGCCAAACTTAGGGCCCCAGAGAAAATGGGCGCGCCAACAACCAGCGCGCCCTATCCTTGGGGAGGATAATGATAATCTACGCTTCGAAATACGTTGAAGCGAACTCACTTGAATAACCTCAGTATCGGTGGGTTCGGCAGTCTGGTCAGTGAAGATAATCACACTTCCAAACGTTTTTCTGGGCTGTTGGGTAACCGAACGATTTGCGGACCTTGTTAGGAGCGGTCGCCAGTTGCAGTCTTGTTTATTGAGAGTTGTCGATATTGTGAATAAATACGGACATTTGATCCGTATTCCGCATTGCGCGCTTACCTGACATTGTGAATACTCTAGAATGACGCGTTTCAAGCTTTGGACAGGCGCTGTCTCAGGCTTTCGAGGTGCAAGCTTAAAGGGTTTCCATGGTACTACGCAGTTTCTTTGCTCAGGACAGCTCGAGCTTAATCGTTACCGCCAGTTCTAACGGGTCAATCATCGGTAACCCGATAGTCAATAATTCAGATACTCCGGATGGGACCGTCTTCCAGTATTCGGCAGGTACTGGCACGACGGTTACATTGGATGACACATTTGATGTCAATGTTTTCAACGACGATGATCCAGCAAACCACGTTATCACGGATGGGGGCGGCATCGTCGGCAACGGGACGCAGGTTGAGGCAGAGTCTCAAATCATCATCCGAGCGCTTGACAGCGGCGGCAACCCGGTTGGCCCTGAAATCACCGTTTATGTGTTTTCTCAAGGTGGCGTGTTCTCGGACGTCTGGGGGTATGCAACTTCCGCGCCACTGCAAAACGGTACGTCATATGTCAAGGTCAGCGGGTCAAACATAGGCACGTCGGCCTATACAAATTTCATGGCCTGCTTTGGCGAGGGAACGTTGATAGAGACTGCGGTCGGTGACGTTCCAGTTCAGAATATTCTTCCTGGTGATGAAGTTTGGACAAAAGACCGTGGGCTACTACCTGTTCGTTGGGTCGGCACCACTGAAGTTCGGGGCTTCGGGACGTTTGCGCCAGTGGTCATAGAAGCCGGTGTGTTGGGCAACACAGGTGAACTTGTCCTGTCTCAACAGCACAGGGTGCTGATTGAATCATCAGGTGTTGAAATGTTGTTTGGCCAATCCGAGGTATTGGTCGCCGCAAAACACCTGTGTGGTCTGCCCGGAGTAAACATTCGGGAAATGGATGCGGTAAGGTACACTCATTTTATGTTCGAAGGCCACCACATAGTCAGGTCTAACGGAGCCCTGACGGAAAGCTTCTTCTTGGAGAAAAACGCGGTCAAAGCGCTATCGAGCCCACAGCGCCAGGAGATACTTTCACTTTTTCCTTCACTCAATCAAGGAACGAAAGAGTTCGGCAGCACCGTTGCAATGACAATCAATGCACAAGGAGCGTCGGTTTTGAGGAGCTATATGGCCACCCAATAACTGCCAAATGGCGCCCTTGGGGAGATTGACGAAAACCTGATGCGATCGGAGCTAACCCGACGCAGATGGTCGAGCATCTGTTTAAGCAGAAAAAGCTTTGGGAGGCATGGGAGAACACTTCTGCAATTTGCAACACAACTCCCGGCGGGCGATTTGACACTGATATGGCCAGCACCCCGAAAGTGAAAATTCTCGAACAGATACATCTCCCAGCAGCCAACCAGCCGATGGTAGGCTGTTCAGCAATGCCCTGCACCTGTGTTGTCGCCAACCTGCCCGGCGGATAAGCTATCGTCCACCTGCGTCTCAGGCGTTGCGACGATCGATCAGAGGCTATTGATGCATTGACATTAAACCGAGACAAGGTTGCTCGGCGATCTTCAAATCACATCATCAAACACTGAAATCAAGTCGATCAGGTTGCATACATCAAAGGCTATCAAGACAAGTGAGTGCTTCGATCTAACCAAACCTAAGCAAATTCCGGAATCCAACGTCTCGCTGAGGATGGTGAGTTTTTCCACTTGAAACTCGCTGTTGGGGTGAGCTTCTGACTGCAGAATTTCCGGCAGTCGATCATTTCGGAACTCTTTAAGTGCGCTCACCAGCTCGTCGGAGCCAAACTCCGCTTCTAATCGTTCCTCTTTGATTTGGAGGAATGCCAACGACACATTTCTCAGTTGGCCGCACAACGTGTTGGGATCAAAACCTCGATCCACTGACGTTTGTTCAAGCGTCTTTCGCAGCATACTCCCAGAGATTCTGCCTGAGACGCCCAACAAATCCGGTCTTGGTAAACCCGGTTTCAGGAACATCCTGGAGCTTGGTGAAGCAGCACTGGCAAAGTGTTTGATCGCAGTGGAAATCGCCAGTACGTCCTCTGGGTCTTCTGTCGCGAGTGGCTTGTCAATCCAGCAGGCAAGCGCCGGATCGTTTGACGCTGAGACCAAGATCAACCGGCGACCGGTAACCTGTAGTTCGAGTGTTTTGTCCTCGATAAGAAATTGCAAGGTTGTTCCCAATACCGCCACATCAATCTGCTGGATTATTGTCGCAAATGGATCCGCCGGATCAAACGTGAGTCGCCCGCTCTCAATCTGGAAAACTGAATCAGCCAGCTCTGAAAGCTGGGATTGCAATGCGCCCGGCTGGGACATCAGGAAACTCCGGTCATGATTTCTTCGTTAGAATTGTATCTATCGACGCCTACTATTCGTGGGCCGCTTGCGTTCAGAGTGCGACGGGTTTTGAATGCTGGATGGTTCATCGGGAATCTACCATAAGGAGCTGTCGTTTTAGCTGGATCGCCGCCAAAACGGCATCGATACCATTCGCCTCATTTGCTTCGATCCGAAACAGTTCAACTAAGTCGCTCAACTCGTGCAACATCGGTGTGGCAACCTCTAGTCTGCGATCATCCTGCCAAGCCGCCAGGTCGCCCTCGATTTCCGAGACAACCTGCGCCATTTCCGTCAGCACATCGGAGACATCTATTGATTCACCTTCATGAGCAGGTCGCCCCAGGTGCGAAAGCTTGTCGATGGCAGATTGGATGCAGAGTGAAAAAGGAACGCACGATGCTGTATCTGTGTTTTGATAGTCAGATGCGATGCTATCCAATGAGTCTTCCAAAGACTGGCACATACGCTGGTCCAGATTGCCAGAGCTGTGATCCGGGATGCTATTCAGAAAGATCTTAGTCTGATCTGCTGCATGCCGGCGGGCCTGGTCTATGTCGCTGCGCAGGATTGACAGCAACTTGTGCCCGCCGGACGCCCTGAACAGTGCCTTGTCTAAACATGCGCCCGCCCGTGCGCGCGCAGCGTCTTCTGTAGACAGTTGGACAACGTCCATGAACACGGACCTAGACGCCGATTGCGAATGATCGGTAGGTTTGCCATTTCGAAGCAACACCAGCAGCGAGTGGTCCTTTGTTTTGTTGGGCATCCTGTCCCACAGCGCCTGTTCGGCTGCGTCGAAATCATCAGTGAACCAGATTGCGATATCCGTCTGCGGCACCAGCCAGTCCATCGTGGCTTCAAATTCCTCTGTTTGCGGCGGCAGTGTTTTCGCGAGGATTGAGATCTTGGTCAACGCTGGCAATGGCAGCGTCAGATGCGCTGACCGCAGGCCATCGGCTGCAATCTTTGCCAGGTCGAACGGTGGTTTGTGGATGTGTTCGGTTCCAACAGATGTTTCAACTGACATCAGTTCGGTTTCGGAGTACGACAGTTGCAGGACATCGCTGAAATCGTTCGGCGGAAGCAAACTCTGACCAAGCAGAAAGTTCAGCAACTGCGCCTTTCTAACCTTTGACGGGCTCAGGATCGAGATCCGGGCGGGGCGGGTTAGCTCTGCCAATAACTCGGTGGCGCGCGCAGTTATTTCGGGGCTGAACTGCCATTGCGACAACATTGCCCGAAGCCGCGCCTGCAAATCCAGCGGTGGTCGGGGTACGTGTGTCATCGCCGTGTTTTTCCCCGCAACTGCCGCTGGCGGCTCTCACAGGGTATCAAACACGTCGTCATCGTCATTTTCCCTAGCCCAGTTGAAAGAGTCGCCACACAGCGCTTTGAACAACATCTTGGTCTCACCAATAGAGATGTGATCACCGTCATTCAGTTGCTCGTTCGAGATGATCGGCTTGCCTTGCAGGCGTACCAAATTGGTCTTGCCGCCGTGACCAAGCAAAAACATCTGTTGCTCTGGGTCAAAGGCGATAGCCGCATGATTGTCGCGTGAAATCGCCATATCCCCGAAATCAAGGCAAACGGTCTGGTCAGGATTCCGGCCGATATTTGACAGGCCGGAATACAACGTAAAGGCATGGCCGTATCCGGGCCCGTCAATGATGACCAACCAGCCAACGGGCAACGCGGCGTTGTCCGAGGCTGGTTGGTCTTCGGCGCTGAACAGGTCGCGCGTTGAGCTGTCCGATCTGTCGAACCCGACCAGCCTTGTGCGCATGTCGCGCAGGTTCTGGCTAACCGGGCTGGACGGGTTCAAAAGGGCCTCTGTCATCTGTGTGGCCGGTGTCACGGGGCTATCCAGCTCGTCGCTGACGGCCTGAGGGGTAGCTGAACAACCGGCTCCGTCGGGCAAACTGTTGGACGAAATCGGATACTGGCCCAGGGTCTGGATTGCCTGATCCGCGTCGGCATTATCGTCAACGGGTGTTTCGAACGGTGCGGGTCCCCTGGGCAATTCCTGACTGGAATTGCCCTTTTGACGACGGTTGACCAGATGATCTAACATACTCATTCGCAACACCTTTCCAGATCAAACCAGTGTTTACACCAGCTCGGTCGAGACATCCTGGAGGAAGTCCAGAAGGCTGTCGGCGCTGACCGCTTCCGGGTTCACCGTGTTCGACGGGAAGTACCGAAGGAAGATGCCGCGTGTTTCGCCTTCCATGCCTTCGTGATGGCCCATGGACCAGGTTGGGAAGATCCGCTCTCGCACGTCCTGGCACGAGATCAGAATGATGTTCAGGTGACGCTGGTCAGCAGCAATGCGGTGATAGATCGAGCTGACTTCGGCCCGGCCCCCTTCGAGAACCTGAAGGAAGTAGTTGCCGTTGAAGTGCAGCATGCCGGTGACGTTCATCGCCGAGTTGTTGCGCTTACAGATTTCAAGCAATTCGCCCATATTGAGGCTCATGGATGGGTTTCGCTGGCTGTAGTAAATCAGACGTGTGAGGTTCATTTTTCCACTCCGTTAAGAAACAAGTTGTCATGTGACGCAGAAGCATTGGCCGGAACTGGGTCGATGGGCCGCGTCTGGTTTCGGTTTTTCGAGGCTGCCTTGAATGGCACAGTGCCTTGTGCGATCGCGCGTGCAGGGCTGCGGTCGATGGCATCATGGCGACGGCGTTCCGCGCCGGATCCGAACCGACCATTTTCCCGAAGCGCGCCGCGTTTTCTTTGACGTTCACGCTCCATTTCCTGTTGAAGGCGTCTCAGATCGCCGCGGGCCTGATGCATCCTGCGGTTCGCAGTCAAAAGCTCCTGCTGATAGGCTTCTTCAAGCTTAGTGCGGAACTTCAACACGCCTGCCCTACTGGACCGATGCAGCGCGAACATCAGGATCACAAAGGTGCCCAGCATCAGATAGTCGGGCAAAGGTGCCTCGAACGTCTGGATGTCTGCCAGAACGGCCCTGGCTGGGACTTCCAGGTTGGCAAGTTGTTCAAATATGTCCATGGCGTTTGCCTCCGTTACTGAACGACGAATTCGATTGATTGATCCGACACGCCTGCCAGCTGGACACCACTTTCAGAATACGCGCTGTCCACCACGGCCAGGTGCAAAGTCCACGTCTCCAGGTTCCAACGCACGCGCAGATCAGCGATTCCGGTGCCAGCCAGTTCAAGACTGCCGGCGATCTGAAGACCCGCTTGGCTACAGTCCAACGTGGACTGAACCAATCGAGACACGTCTTGTTGACGGCTGTCCCAGTCGGATGCGGTTTGAGTGACGTAGTGCAACGCGGCAACCCGAGACTGAATCATCTGGATGCAGTAGGGAGCAGCGGGATTGATACTGGCCACCACCTGAACCGGTTCTTCCGAAACCGGTTGAGCAGGCGGCTCTGTCTTCGCAATCACATCTGGCAGCAAATCCATATCGGTGGCGGAGGGGGTAGCCGCCGTTTCAGTCACTGTCTCAGGGTTTAAGGGGGGGTTTTCTACAGTGTTGTGCGGCCGTTGCTTCGGCCTTTTCGGGGTTTCCAAGCTGGTGGTAACAGCTTCGCCGTGCAACGCGTCAAATGCCGTGCTCAGCGCAGTATTGGCTGGCATGACACCCACTGAAACAATTGCCGCAACAGTCAACAAACCGGTCGCGACGATCATCGAAGGCGCTCGGCCTCTTTTGGCCTCGGCCGTCTCGGCGAGTCGATTGGCACGAGCCAACGGCAACCCGGCACGCTTGCCTGGCGCTCCGTCCATTTGACGCTTCTTAGCCATCACGATTTCCTCTGAAATCTGAATAGAACAGCGCCGTTGTTCGCGGCGAGTTTCTTCACCTCAACATTCACGCCTGCGGCGACTTCGGTTAGCATCTGTTCGTTGTCGATCAGCGAAACAGGGGAATTGTCGTCAGACAAAATCAGGTCCAGCCCAAGTTCGACAACCATCTGCTGCAAAACGCCTTGGAGGCGATGAGAATAAAGGATCATTTTCAGTGTTTCCGGTTGCTTCCTATTTGATACGAATTTGACAGCCGATAGTGTTCAAATTGAGAAAAAGGAAAGGCATCTATCAACTAAAGAGAGGTTTTATTATGTTTTTCTTAATTTTAGAGATGAGTTCAACTTAATTGGCGTATGCCCAAGGCTGGATTTCTGGATCGCAATCTTAAGTCTGCCCGATCCGTGTGATGGAAAAAAACCGGGCCTTGGGCCCGGTTTCGATTAGTCAACGGCGGAGTCTGCCCGAGGGTATTTATCGGAGGCGATTAGCCCTGCACGCTGCCTTCGATCCAGATTTCAACGCGGCGGTTCTTAAGACGCCCTTCGCCAGTCGAATTGCATGCCGCCGGCGCGATCTCACCATATCCGGTTGTGGAAATTTCAATATGAGCCAATTGCCCGACAGCCTCGGCTTTGAGACGATTCAGTAACCGCTCGGCCCGGCGCTGCGACAGGCGGCGGTTGCTATCATACGTGCCGATATCATCGCTGAACCCAACCAGTTTGACCTTGGTACCGCTTGGTTGTTCTGTCAGGAATTCGATCAGCCGGGCCAGTTCGGAAATGCTGCGCTCATCTAAGCGGGACGAACCCGAGCGGAAATGAAAAGTGCTGGACAGGCGGTCATGTTTGGAAGCCGTTTCCAGCATTCCGTCGATGATGCTTTTTTCATAGGCCTTGTTCTCGACTGTTTGAGCATAGCTTTTAAGCAATCCGGGCATGTGCTGCGGCAGTCGGCCAATGTTCAGGCTTGTGAAACCCGCGACCGATATGGCGTCCTCTGCTTCGCGCGAAGTTGCAAAATCCAGCAGACCCTGGGCCAGCTCGTTTTCCATATCGCCGCGGCTATACAGGTAGACCCGACGGACAAACGGATATTCTTCGGTTTTAGTGTAGAATTCATTCGGTACCGTCATCGCACCGCAGGAATCGATAATGTTCAGTGGGTTGGTATCACGCTGGACGCCAAACGGCAGAAAGCTGATCGCGCCTTTGTTTTCGGTTACATACGAGGCTGCTGCGACATCCGATGTGACGGTTTTGACATCAGCAAAAGTGACCCCTGTGTCATCAAACAGCACGGTTTCGAATATCTCGCGCGATGGGGTCATACCAGAGCGTCCGATGGGTTCAATGGGCATATCCGGCCCGTTCAGTTCTTTCCAGTTAGAGATGTTTCCCAGAAATACCTCGCGTAGCTGGTCCATCCCGATTTCCGAAACCGGATTGTCCGGGTGGGTCACGATTGCGATGCTTTCGAGCGCCAACAGATGTTCCTGCTCATCCGACTTCATATTGCCAGCCCCAAGCGCGGCAAGCGCACGCGCTTCATCCGGAAGGATGCGGCGGGAGGACATGCTGATCTCTGCCTCGTTTCGGGCCAGCGCCTCGAATGCTTCTGCTGGTTTGGCGGACGCCATCAGGACCTGCCCAACTTCTTCTCCCAGTCCCTGCGCGCTCCCAAGGTCGGCCAGCTTGTCAGGGCTGTTCGGCAGGGGCTGGAACTTGACCTCTCCGCCGGATTGCGATGCATAGCCAGAAAGCAACAGCGGCATGAGTTCGGCACCGATCGAGTCCGAGCCGGTAATCCGCAAGCTGACGTCGGATGTATCAGCAGACGGGCACGCCTCGCCCTTGCAGGTAACACGCGATGCACTGACCCGCATTTGGCCAATCACCGTGTCGATCACAAAATGGCCGTCGACGAATTCCACAAATTCTCCGGCCAGCCGAAGCGAGCCATCGGGCGCGACAAGGTCGACCTGCCCAGACACGGCCGTTGTCGGCACGGCACCAGCGCAGGCGATCGCAATGGCACTCGCAAAGCTTTTTCTTAGCTTGAGGGTATCCTTCATTGTCAGGTCTCCGTCTTTATTGTTTCGATTGCGCGGGTTGCGCGGCGTTTTCTGGTTCTCCGGCGCATGTCAGAGCGACATGGCCTGATTGATGATGTCCGGCGCGTCTTCGATATCTGGAATCAGCGCGGCCAAAAGCGCGTCGTCTTCAGCCGAACGCGGCGCGGCCTTTGCTCTCTGGTTGGTAGATTTCGGTGCGCTTATCGGGACCTGCGCAGGAGTAGTGTCGAACTGAAGGACAATAACTGAGACATTGTCCTGTTCGGGCGCGTCTGCTGCCTCAACAGCTGATAGCAGGCGCTGCAAGACTTCGGACGCACCACGTTTGGTTTTTTCGCGGGCCAACCTGCAGATATCTTCATCAGTCAGCGTTTGTAGCCCATCGCTTGCCAGGATAAGCGTATCGTTGTCTTCCAGAGCGATTGGATTGTCCGGGCAATCGATGCGCTGAATTTTCTGCCCCAGCACGGCGGAGGTCAGGCAATTGCGGTCTGGATGCGTTGCGGCGATTTCGGCGCTCAGCTGGCCCGAAGCGACCATGGCGTCAATTTGTGGCGCCATCGAGTGATCTTCGTTCAAGCGCGTGATTTCGCCCTTGCGGATCAGATAGAGCGGTGAATCCCCGATCGACAGCCAGAACAGCTTTCTGTCAACGACAATCGTGGCAATCAGGGTCGCGCCCATTCCATTACATTCGGAGTTGATATTAATGAAGTCCGACATGGCGTCATTTGCTTCGCCCACCGCATCTCTCAGCAGGGCAGGGATGTTCGCCACGTCCGATTGCAGATCTTTGCGGCGCATCTTCAAGGCTGCAAAGACCTGGCTCACAACAATGGAGCTTGCCATGTCACCCGAGACATGCGCGCCCATACCATCGGCAAGCACGCCAATGCCAAAGCTCTCGCCCTGCGGAAAGTCAGCGACCAGGCAGTCTTCCTGATAGTCGCGCGCGCCCACATCAATGCCAGTTGCCACGTTGAAACAAGGTTTATTGGTCGACCGCATTGCCGTTGTCCTTTTGGTCAGTAGTGTCCCAGCGGAAAGCGGAGTCACACAACGCCTTGAAAACCAGTTTGGTTTCGCCGACCTGAATTTCGGCACCGCTTTCGATTGATACAGTTTCGGTGACGGGCGATCCGTTCAGCCGCACCAAATTGGCCTTGCCACCATGGCCCAGAAAAAACTCATTGGTGCTGGGGTCATAGACAATGGCCGCGTGATTATTGCGCGAGATCGCCCTATCACCGAAATCCAGGCAGACGGATTGATCCTCGCCGCGCCCGATGGTCGACAGGCCCGCCGCCAAAGCGAAGCACTGGCCTTGCCCCGGTTCGGTTGCCACAACCAGCCAACCCACCGGAATGAAACTTGTTTTCGAGCTATCGGCGGTCCGATCCGGCTCTCGCACTAGGTCGCTGCTGTCAAACCCGATCAGCCGCGTTTTTTCGGCGTTTACCTGAGGGCGCGACACAATCGCGGGCGAGGGCATCGACACCGTCGAAAAGGCAATGGGCGGAACCGAGACCGGCTTGAGGGGCTCGGGTGCTATGGCTTGGCTGGGGTTCCGGCTGCGCGCTCTGGGTCTTTTGAAAAATCGCATGTGGATTACACCGCTGGCTTGCTGCTTGGGGTCATGATGAGGCCCCTGTTTCGATGCTTTCGACCCACATGGTGCCCGCGCGGCTGACCGCAAGCTGCGCCTGGCTTTGGCCGGATGTGATCTTCTCGGCCAGCAATCGCGCCATAGTCGCGCCATCTGAGATTCGCTCGTTTGTGCCAACCATGGCCACAATTGTATCGCCCGCCTTCAGGCCGCTATTGGTGTCCGGTGCCACATCGATGACCGTTGTCAGCCACACCGACCCGTCGAATTGCGTCTGAAAACGAAACCCGTTCCGGAGATCGGTGATATAGATGATCGGGGCCGTGACCTGAGTGTACATGCGTGTGCCGGCACCCGGGTTTTCGGCGACCACACGAAAGCTGATTTGCTTGCCGTCACTTTGCTTTGCAAGCTGGCGCAGCGTGTCCTCAAGATCATTCACCTGAGCACCATCGACTTCGACAATCCGCTCACCGGATGACAGACGATTTGAAAAGCTGTCGTTCACGCTTACGATCACGTTTTCGCTGTTTGAGCGGAAGGGCAGATCAAGCGCCCACGAGGCGACCACTTCGCCATCGACATAAGAGTCGACAAAAGCCTCAAGTGCGGGGGTCGTTACAACATCAAGCCCGGCGGAGGTGTCCACGGTCTCTTCGCTCGCAACCGTTGCAATCTGTGCGGCCAGATCATTGGGCGTATCAGCTGCGGGCACCTCGGATGATTCCGGATCGGCTGTCGAAACTTGCGCCTCTTCCTGCGCAGCGATTGCCGGCGCGGCAGTCTCGGCAGCCGCCACAGTCTCCACTTGCGATGGGCTTGTTTCAAAAATGGCACTGGTCGCCCGGCTGATGCGCGGGTTGTCCAATGTCAGATATGCCACCCCACCAACGATGCAGGCCGCAATTGCAATGGCCGAAACGCGGCCAAGCAGGTTTGACGATTTCGAGGCTACCTTGACCCGCTTGGACGGCCTGGCGGAGATCCGGTGTGAGACGCGTTTGGGCTTGCGGCTGATGGATGGAACCTGCTTGGAGGCACGTTTGGCGCGCGATTTGACCGGCGTTTCCATCATGATCGACCATTCCGCCGCTGACGTGACCCGGTCTTTCGGCAAGATCGCCATAGCCTTGTCAATCGCTGAGCAGAATGCCTCATCATAGTCGGACGTCATCTTCCCAAGTGGGATGTAAGGGTCCGGTTCTTTGGCGACATGAGAGGCGATCCGGAGCTGACTGTCAGGCGGCAACTGGCCGGTGATCGCATGATAGAAGCTGGCAGCAACCGAATACAGATCGCTGCTGGGGCCCTGTTCACTGCCCGCGATATAGAACTCCTGAGGAGAGTAGCCGTCCTTGACGACGCGCAATGCAGACAAGGCCCGCGTGGCCTTGGTGGCCTGCTCGCGCGCTGCGCCGAAATCGATCAGAACCGGCGTCAGTTCATCCGTGATGATAATGTTGTCGGGCGAGATATCGCGGTGCAGCATCCCTGCGGAATGCACGAACCCGATGGCATCCAGAACCTTGCGCAGGACGGCTTTGACCTGATCGGGCCGCAGCAGAACCACCTTTTGTTCGATGATGGCCAGCAGGTCATGACCTTTCACAAAATCGATGGCCATGTAGGCGGTGTTGTTTTCCTCAAAAACCTGGTGAACACCGACGATATAGGGATGTTCAAGCTTGGCCAGCGCGCGGGCCTCTTGCGAGAAAAGTCGGACAATTGATCGCAGCTCGCCCACATGGGATTCGGACCGGGCCTTGATCTGCTGTCCGTTGCGGCGGCAGAAAGACTGGGGAAAGCACTCTTTGATGACGATCTGCCGATCCAGACTGTCTGTCGCCAGATACGTAATCCCAAACCCGCCAGAATTTAAGTAACGTATGATCTTGTATTGGCCCCGCATAAGCGTGGTGCCGGGTTCAAGCTCATCTACATATTTCTGACTGTCGTGCTGCCGCGCGTCATCAACCATGCCTCACCTCGAAACAAAAAAACTTATCATGTTGGAGAGATTCCCACTCAATTCAGGCGAGAAAGTGGTGGTGAGCAGTCATTATTTAGAAATTTTCTTATATTATGAGGTAATACCGAAAGATGCTTTAAAATAGCGAGAAATCGTCCGCGAAAACGACACTACTTTCATGTTGAGGTCTGAATTTTGCCCAAATGCTGTGGAATATTCTCTTAAAGGTTGTTGGCCATGTTGCATTTTGATGATAGTTCTCCACATTGACGATGTTATGACAAACAGAGACGGGCACATGAACGCTAACGACACCCTGACAATCCCTGGCGCTTTCTCTTCCGAAGATGTCTATGGTCATGTCGGGCAAAGATTGCGCGGTTTGCGAACCGAACAACGCATGACCCAAGCAGAGGTTGCAAGCATTCTGGACATCAGCCCGCAGCAATACCAGAAATACGAAGACGCCCAGAGCAGATGCAGTCTGCCCTATCTTATCGCACTCGCTGATTTTTATGCGGTGCCCATCGAGTCTATGCTGCCTAACTCTCCAAAAAAAAGTGTTAGAGTTGAAAAGCCAGCAGAAATGCCGGTCGAAGCTGATTTGCTGGCGCGTCTCGTAAGCTCCTTTGTGAAGCTTTCGGATGTTGATGAGAAGCTGAGGCTGGTGCAACTTGTGGAAGCTATCGTTTCGGCTGAGCAGAAATAGGAGATAGCGTGACGCAACGCAGTATTGACCAGTTCCTGCAGGAGCGAGGCGAAGAAGACAGCGAAGATTTCAAATCACATTCGGCTGTCGTTTGTCTCGCAGAACCTGGAGTTCCTGTTGTTTTTGTTTCTGACGAGTTCATAACGCACACCGGCTATTCTTCAGAAGAAGTGATCGGTCGGAGTCTTGATTTACTTCAAGGACCTGAGACCGAGCCTGAAGCGATTGAACGGTTTCGTGAGCTTATCAAGAACTGCCAGAATGGCACTATACGCATAACTAACTACCGCAAGAACGGAGAGCTTTTTGTTCACGAATGCGAATTGCGCCCGATTCGCGATGAGAGTGATGTAGTTACGCATTTCATTGCCATTCAACGTCCAATTTGATGTGTCCGCTCGATCCAGTTGCGCGGGCCTAGTGTGACTGTGACGTTCTGCGGATATCCATTGCGGGTTTGACTACCTCCAGGGTCATTTGGAATGTGTCGCAAACTTTGGTGCCCAATTGACGAGCATGAGGTATCTGGCGTTTGTTGCCACCGAATAGCTTTCGAACATGTTTCAGCATGCTCTCGTTCAAGGGCGCGCGCTATCAGAACCGCGATCGGAGCGACGATCGGGCGCCCGCCTGGGAACAGGCCCAACAAGGCGGTCGTAACAAAGGTCATTTGCGTAAAGGTTGACTTTGGACGTATCTCGACCCAAGTGAGAGCTGATACGTATCTTGCGCCTGTTATGACGTTTGCAAAGCACAACGAGCAGAATTTACTGCATGCTGAGCGAAAGTATACTTTGTCTAAGGTTTGCGAGACGTTTCAGTGTCTGTTTTGAGTATTGGTTTTGATCGGAGTAAGCGGTTTTCCAGTGATTCAATAGAAACGAAGACCGTCATTGGTTGACCTCTCGCTTCTTACTGTTCACTCTTTAATCGGTTCCCTCTTTTGCGAGGCAGTAATGAATTTCAAGAGCCTGATTTATACCCTTCTAACTTGTTTCTCTACCTGGTTTGCTTTCCCTGCTGTTGCTCAAACACAAGGAACGTGCGTCGTAACACGCATGGAGGGGCAGGCGACCGTTTCTGCCCGCGGCGCATCTACCCAATCTGTGGTCGTCGGTTTGGGATTAGGGCGGAATGCAAAGCTGCGCACGGAAGTTGCCGCGCGGGTCACCATGACCTGCTCGGCTGGTCTAGAAGTTGTTGTGGGACCAGAGACCGAGATTGATTTGCTTGGTCTGCTTGAGGGTGAAACGCGCCCCTTTGGTCTTCGCTTGATCGACGGTATCGCCGGGTTCCTGTTTTCCTCAGAAGATGGGAACGGTGTGCAGGTCAGAACGCCATCCGCTGTTGCCGCTGTCCGTTCCACTGAATGGGCGATGCGGGTCGAAAACCGCGCAAGCGCCATTTTCACACGAGAAGGTACGGTGTTTGTTGTGGTTGATGATGCCGATGCAAAACTGGGACCCGGGGAAGGTATTGATGTGTCGTCCTCTGGTGAAATTGGCTCGGTCACGGATTGGGCGCGGACACGTATTGAGACATTCGACGCACTTCTTGGATCAGAATGGTAGTACGCGACGGGTTTCGACGCGCAAGACGGATTACCGGGGCGATTGTGCTCATTCTGAGTCTGGTGACCGCGATCTGGCATCCCGGAGATCGAAGTGCGTTTTGGCAAGGAGTCGAAGGCCGGCTGCTTGATGCCAGATTCCTTTGGCGTGGCCCTTTGACGCCACCGGAAGGGGTCGCAATTATTGCGTTTGATGATGCGGCAATGTCCCAGCTCGAAACCTTTCCGCCGTCTCGATCCGCATTGGCAAAGGCGGTGTCTTTTGCAGCCGAGGCAGGCGCAGAAGCGATTGCTTTGGATTTTCTGCTGATTGATCCGCGTGAGGGCGACGTTGATCTTGCCGAGGCGTTGGCAGGAACCAGTGCTGTTCTTGGTGTGGCTGAAGCACCTGCCGATGCCGGGTTGCAGGATCTCGAGGGTGGTGACTTTTCGGTCGTGATTGCGCCTGAATTGAACAAACCTCTGCCGGCATTGGGGCCGACTGAGACGCTGCGTGGGAGTGCTTTGATCGGCCATGTGACCCTGCGCCATGACACCGATGGAGCGGCACGCAGACTTGGTGCGGCGCAGTATCTGGCGACCGAAGACGGCAACGCTTGGTATCCTTCGCTCGCCATTGCAGCCATGAAGGCGTCGGATGATGAGCTGGATTTGCGGCTGAGGTCGTCGCAAACGAGCGGGCGTCTTTCAGTTGGGAAAACACTGATCGCTTTGGACGGCCGGGGGGCCATTCCCTTGAACTTCTATGGGCCGGGGGGCACAATACCAACCTACTCCTTCGCAAGCCTTGGCGGTGCGGACCTAACGGGCAAAATCATATTTGTCGGAGCCACCGCAACCGGGTTCGGAGACCGGCACGCCACCTCGTACGATGCTACGTTTCCCGGAGTTGAGTTGCATGCAACTTTGGCTGCAAACGCGATCGAACAGCGTTTCCTGAGGCGTGACGCTGTGACGTGGGTATGGGACGCCGCGTTGGCTTTGATGGCATCCACGCTTGGGTTCTTCGCAGCGAGGTTGGACCGACCCTGGCTCGGGGCTTTTGCGACCGCTGCGGCGTTCTGCGTTCTGGCCCTTGTGTTGCAAGCCGCGTTCGTCGCCGGGTGGTGGCTGGATGGGGTCACGGCGCTCCTGTCGCTGTTGCTGGGCGCGAGTGCAGGTATCGGGTTGCGACTTGTGCAACATCGTAGGCGTGCTGCGAATCTCGCGCTGTACCAATCGCCTCTGATTGTTGAGCGGTTAGCAGATGCGACCGACCCCCGCTTTGAAGCTGCAGCACGGCCTGCGGTTGTTTTGTTTGTCGACGTTGCAAATTTCACGGCATATTCCGAAAAGCTTGGCCCCGAAGGCACGGCCGATTTTCTACGGCTTTTTCATGGGATTGTCGAGCAGTCCGTTGAACCGCTGCGCGGAATAATCACGCATTTTGCCGGGGATGGCGCCATGGTTGTTTTTGGCCTGCCAGAGCCAGGTTCGGACGACACAATTCGCGCGTTGCGCTTCATCGAAGCGCTGTATGTGGCGGTTGGTTCAAGTTCAGACTGGCCCGGTCTTGGTCTAAGGGTCGGCGGACATGCTGGCCCGGTCAAGACCAGTATCATTGGCGGCAAGCGTCACAAACAGCTTGCCGTCAGCGGCGACGTCGTGAACACCGCCAGCCGTCTGCAAGATTTCGCCAAATCTCAAAGCGCAGCTATTGCTCTGTCCAGTGCGCTCTTGATGTCAAATCCGGATGCGCGTGACCGAGCTTCGAAAATGGGATTGTGCCCAGCCGGCCTGCACACGCTTCGTGGTCGGAACGAACCGATTGAAATCTGGATAGGCCCGTCCCCGGTCAATGTCGAGCTTTAGGTGTGAGATCCCCGAACAATACCATCCGGGATGTGACGCAAACTTCTTTTTAGAGCTAACGCAGACACAGCGACACAGGCAATTGAGTGGGTTTGGCCCGGTGCTATGCTTCCTTGGCACGCAAGGATGTACATTTTCTGTCGGTTTTCGATACCGCCGATCCTTGCGTGTCCTACGCTATTTGGCTTTGATACACAGGCGGGCTTTCCAATATCACCGAAAGAAACGGCCTCTGTTCGTTCTTGCTGCGCGTCGGTGGGGTACATCCTTTAAGCAAGGCGGGGTCAGAGCCTGCCAAAACCTGAAACTCAATCGGCTTTTTCTTAATGGTGAGAACTGGGTCAGCTTCGGAATCGTGAGGACACCGGGTAGAACGTCGTCTACCGCCTGAGATTTCAGAGGACAAATCAGGGGGTGGGTAAGGTTGGTTGGAAAAGTACCAGCATAAACAATTGTTTGCGCGGATTTTTGGTGCCCAGGAGAGGACTCGAACCTCCACATCCTTGCGAATACTAGCACCTGAAGCTAGCGCGTCTACCAATTCCGCCACCTGGGCAGGTGTCGTGGAGGGGCGTTTAAGCCTACTAGCGGAAAGCGTCAACCAGATTCGGATGGTTTCTCGAAAGTTTTTTGAATCGCTCAGAAGGCAGGGCGCGTACAGCGGCCGAGGTCGCATTTGCCAGCGTTCGCGCGGCGAATTAGCGCCTTGTTCCAAGGTCGTCTGAGCGTTAGTTCTAAGGCGCAACTACTGAGCAGGAGCCCTCTCATGTCCAAACTGGTCACGATTTATGGCGGATCGGGTTTTGTCGGTCGCTACATTGCGCGGCGCATGGCGAACGAGGGATGGCGCGTGCGGGTCGCAGTGCGGCGCCAGAATGAGGCGATGTTTGTCAAACCCTATGGCGTTGTGGGTCAGGTCGAACCGGTCTTGTGTAACATTCGCGATGACGCTTCGGTCGCGCTGGCGATGCGGGGCGCAGATGCGGTTGTGAATTGTGTGGGCGTGCTGAATGAGGTGGGCAAAAACGAGTTTGATGCTGTACAAGCGGACGGCGCCGAGCGGATCGCCCGGCTAGCGGCGGCGCAGCGTATTGCTCGCATGGTTCATATCTCGGCTATTGGTGCGGACGCAGAGGCCGCCAGTGAATACGCGCAAACAAAGGCACATGGTGAGGCCGGAGTGCTGGCGCATATGCCTGACGCGGTGATCCTGCGCCCATCCGTCATTTTCGGGACCGAAGACCAGTTCTTCAATCGGTTTGCTGGTATGACTCGCATGGCACCTGTCTTGCCTCTGGTTGGTGCTGGGACAAAATTCCAGCCGGTCTACGTAGATGATATCGCAAAAGCCGCAGTGAAAGGTGTGCTTGGGCAGGCTGAAGCAGGGGTTTATGAGTTGGGTGGTCCCGAGGTGAAAACTTTCCGGGCGTTGATGCAACAGATGCTTGCCGTGATTCACCGCCACAGGGTCATTATTGGTATGCCATTCTGGGTTGCTCGGATCATGGCCGGGATGCTGGATATCCTGAAATTCGTCAGTTTCCAGCTATTTCCCAACCATATCCTGACACGGGATCAGCTAAAGAATCTGCGTCACGACAATGTCGTGTCGGAGGACGCGAAAACCTTTGAGGATCTGGGGATCGAGCCCACAACGCTTGAATCAGTGTTGCCAGAGTATCTGTGGAAATTCCGGCCTTCTGGTCAGTATGATGACATCCAGAATTCGGCGGGAAACCTGCGAACCTGATCAGCTATAGGCGATCACCAATAGAACGATGCCCAGTATGACGCGATAGATGACGTAAGGCGTGAAGCTGACACTGCGCAACAAGCGCATCATCAGGGATAGGGCCAACAGGGCGGATACAAAGGCGAATACGGCGGCGATTGCACCGTCTTTGGCCAACTGGGCATCTGCCTGACGCGCCACGTCCACAGATAAGAGAACACCCGAAGCTATGATAGTTGGGATCGACATGAGCATGGCAATCCGGGCTCCGTCTTCGCGGGAATACCCCAGCTGGCGGGCGCCGGTGATGGTGATGCCAGACCGTGACGTCCCGGGGATCAGTGCCAGAACCTGCCAAAGCCCCATGACGGCAGCATCGCGCAGGCCCCAATCTCTGGCGTCTTTGGTTTGCTTTCCTTTCTGATCCGCCCAATACAGAACAAGGCCAAAGCCCAGCATCGTCCAACCGATGACAGCGACCGAACGCAGGGCCGCGCTAAGGCCCGTCACATGGAGAATCAGGCCGGCAATCACTGTTGGAATCGTGGCGACGATCAAACCAAGGGCCAAGCGCGCTTGTGGCGTATCCGTGCGCCCGGTCAGTGCCCGCGGCAAGCCGGTTATGGCTTGTTTAACGTCTGACCAGAAGTACAGCACAACTGCACCCAGGGTGCCGACATGCACTGCCACATCGATGGCCTGGCCCTGATCCGCGAGGCCAGTCAGGCTGGGCAACAGGATAAGATGGCCCGACGAAGATATGGGCAAAAACTCAGTAATTCCCTGAATTATTGCCACGAGAATCAATTGAAAGAGACTCATCTGCCCTGCCGTGCTGCCGTCACGCGTTATTCGCGTTTCTTGGGTATAAGTGTCCTGCCGAAAAGGAAAGCACCCATAAAGGTCCGATTCGGAACTAAAACTACGGTGTTTTTTCGCTCAAATGCCATGAGCATCAGACTTTTTAGTATTTATGTCAGTAGTATTGACTTTTCATCCGAAAACCCATCCCTTAAACAGATCCGACCAAGCCAATTCATGGAGTCAGAGCCGTGGCCAAGCAACCGATGCTGAAATTTGTGCAGATCGACCGCGTCATGCCCGAAAAGCGTGCCGCCAATGACCGCAAGGAAGACTTTGACGAGATCTACGCCGAATTCGCCGCCGAAAAAGCCGCTGAACAGGCCAGCCGCTGCAGCCAGTGTGGTGTTCCCTATTGTCAAACGCATTGTCCGCTTCACAACAATATCCCCGATTGGCTGAACCTGACGGCGACCGGGCGATTGGAAGAGGCGTATCAGACCAGTCAGGCCACCAATACATTTCCTGAGATCTGCGGGCGTATCTGCCCGCAGGACCGGTTGTGCGAAGGCAATTGCGTGATCGAGCAATCAGGTCATGGCACGGTGACCATCGGAACTATTGAGAAATACATCACCGACACAGCCTGGGACAAAGGCTGGGTGAAGCCTGCGCAGCCGTCTGCCGAACGACCGGAAAGCGTCGGCATCATTGGTGGCGGACCAGGTGGGTTGGCGGCAGCAGACTTACTGCGCCGCGCGGGTATTCAGGTTACGATCTATGACCGCCATGATCGCGCGGGCGGGCTGTTGATGTATGGCATTCCCGGCTTCAAGCTGGAAAAGGATATCGTGCAACGGCGCAATGACCTGCTGGCAGATGGCGGGGTTGAATTTGTGCTGAACTGCGACGTTGACGCAGCCAAGTTCGACGAAATCCGCGCCAAACATGTTGCGGTGATCATTGCGACGGGCGTTTACAAATCCCGCGATCTGACCATGCCCGGCAGCGGTCTGGCCGGGATTGAAAAAGCGATCGATTTCCTGACCGCTTCGAACCGCAAAAGCTTTGGTGATGTTGTCGAGGATTTCGACAATGGCCGCTTGAACGCCGAAGGGAAGAAGGTGGTGGTTATCGGTGGTGGCGACACCGCGATGGATTGCGTACGTACTTCGGTCCGGCAGGGTGCGACATCGGTCAAATGTCTCTACCGCCGCGACCGAGCCAACATGCCCGGATCGCTGCGCGAAACCCAGAACGCCGAGGAAGAAGGCGTAATCTTTGAATGGCTGAGCGCGCCCAAGGGATTCACGGGTGACGCGAAAGTCTCGGGAGTGATGGTGCAGAAAATGCGGCTGGGTCAGCCCGATGCCACCGGTCGTCAGGCGCCCGAGGTGATCGACGGTGCTGACTACGTGGAAGACGCTGATCTGGTAATCAAGGCGCTGGGGTTTGAACCCGAAGATTTGCCAACACTTTTTGGTCAGCCCGACCTTCCGGTTACGCGTTGGGGCACCGTCAAAGCCGCATTCCAAACCGGCGAGACGGAAATGGACGGCGTCTATGCCATTGGTGACATTGTGCGCGGTGCGTCTTTGGTGGTTTGGGCCATCCGCGACGGTCGCGACTGTGCTGAAGCCATAATCGACCGGTTCAACGCCAAAGCTGCCGTCGCAGCGGAATAAGCAACAGCTCAGCGACAGGAGGGTTCTGAAATGCCCGAATTGCAAGGTCAATGCATGTGTGGCGCGGTTACAGTGACTGCGACCCCCGCGAAAGAGGCGCTGGGCGCCTGCCATTGCGACATGTGCCGCCGCTGGACCAGCTCGATGCTGGTGACCTTCCCGGCCGAGCCGGGATACGCCGCCTTGGGGCCAGTCAAAACGTTCACGTCGTCGGACTGGGCCGAACGCGCCTTTTGTTCAGACTGTGGATCTGCGTTGTGGTACCGGATCACGCTGCCGGGCGAGATGCATGGCCAGACCCAGATGGCCGCCGGGTTGTTCGATAATGGCACCGGAAGTGCGCTGAAGCTTGAACTCTACATCGACAAAAAACCCGAAGGGTACGCGTTCGCAGGTGAACGCCGTCAAATGACCCAAACCGAGGTCGAAGCCATGTATGCCCTGCCGGCAGAAGGAGACAGCCAATGACCAAATATGATGCCGATTGGGTGCGGGCTGAGGAAACCAAGCGCAAGTGGATGGCCGAAAACGGCCTGTATTCTGAAGACGAAGAACATTCGTCTTGCGGTGTTGGCCTTGTTGTGTCGGTCGACGGCAAAAAAAGCCGCAAGGTTGTCGATGCAGGTATCGACGCGCTCAAGGCGATCTGGCACCGGGGTGCTGTGGATGCGGATGGAAAGACCGGCGACGGCGCCGGCATTCACGTGCAAATCCCGGTTCAGTTCTTCTATGACCAAATTCGCCGTACAGGGCACGAGCCCAATCTGGACGAGCTGATTGCCGTCGGTCAGGTGTTTCTGCCGCGAACCGATTTTGGCGCGCAGGAGCATTGCCGAACCATCGTGGAAACCGAGGTTCTGCGCATGGGCTACTACATTTACGGTTGGCGTCATGTGCCCGTCGATGTGACGTGCCTGGGCGAAAAAGCAAACGCGACCCGCCCGGAAATCGAGCAAATCCTGCTCTCGAATACCAAAGGTGTTGACGAAGACACCTTTGAGCGTGAGCTTTATGTTATCCGTCGTCGCATCGAAAAGGCCGCCATGGCTGCGGGGATTTCCGGCCTGTATCTGGCGTCACTGTCCTGCCGCTCGATTATCTACAAGGGTATGATGCTGGCTGAACAGGTGGCGGTCTTCTACCCCGACCTGATGGATGAACGCTTTGAAAGCGCCTTTGCGATTTATCACCAGCGCTATTCGACCAACACCTTCCCGCAGTGGTGGCTGGCTCAGCCCTTCCGGATGTTGGCCCACAACGGTGAGATCAACACTCTGAAGGGCAATATCAACTGGATGAAAAGCCACGAAATCCGTATGGCAAGCGGGACTTTCGGAGATTTTGCAGAAGATATCAAACCAATCATCCCGGGTGGATCGTCGGATTCCGCCGCATTAGACTCTGTTTTCGAAGTTCTCGTGCGCGCCGGACGTTCTGCCCCGATGGCCAAAACCATGATGGTGCCGGAAAGTTGGTCTAAGCAGGCCGTTGAGCTGCCACAGGCGTGGCGCGACATGTATTCCTACTGCAACTCGGTGATGGAGCCTTGGGATGGCCCGGCCGCGCTGGCCATGACGGATGGTCGCTGGGTCTGCGCCGGTCTGGACCGGAACGGCTTACGCCCGATGCGATATGTGGTGACGGGCGACGGTCTTGTCATCGCCGGATCCGAGGCTGGAATGGTGCCGATTGATGAAGCCACCGTGGCGGAAAAAGGCGCGCTTGGCCCCGGGCAGATGCTGGCCGTGGACATGAAGAAGGGCAAGCTGTTCCGCGACAAGCAAATCAAGGACAAGCTGGCCCGTGCGCTGCCGTTTGGTGAATGGGTTGGCAAGATCAACGATCTGGATGACATCTTAGGCGGCATCGCTGAAACCCCGATCTTTTCAGGCGCCGAGTTGCGCAAGCGTCAGATTGCAGCTGGATATTCAGTCGAAGAACTGGAACAGATCCTTGCCCCTATGGCTGAAGACGGCAAAGAGGCTCTGGCTTCGATGGGCGATGACACCCCATCGGCAGTTCTTTCCAAGCAATATCGACCACTCAGCCATTTCTTCCGCCAGAACTTCAGTCAGGTGACGAACCCGCCGATCGATAGCCTGCGTGAATACCGCGTTATGTCGCTGAAAACACGTTTCGGGAATCTTAAGAACGTGCTGGACGAAGACAGCAGCCAGACCGAAATCATCGTTCTGGAGAGCCCGTTCGTGGGCAACGCACAATGGGACAAACTGGTCGAAAACTTCAACGCACCTCTGGCAGAAATCGACTGCAGCTTTGAACCCGGTCAAGGCGCGCTAAGCACCGCATTAGCCCGTGTTAGAGCCGAAGCAGAAGAAGCTGTGCGGTCCGGCGCTGGGCATTTGGTGCTGTCGGACATGAATTCAGGTGAGTGTCGCGTTGGCATGCCGATGATCCTGGCGACCAGTGCGGTGCATTCGCATCTGACGCGCCAGGGTTTGCGAACCTTCTGCTCGCTTAATGTACGCGCGGCGGAATGTGTGGATCCGCATTACTTCGCTGTTCTGATTGGCTGTGGGGCGACAGTTGTGAACGCCTATCTGGCCGAGGATTCTCTGGCGGATCGGATCGATCGCGGCCTGTTGGATGGCAGTTTGTCTGAAAACGTCGCGCGCTATCGTGATGCAATTGACCAGGGCCTGCTGAAGATTATGGCCAAGATGGGCATTTCGGTGATTTCGTCCTATCGCGGTGGTCTGAATTTCGAGGCTGTTGGCCTCAGCCGAGCCATGGTGGCCGAGTATTTCCCAGGTATGACCAGCCGGATCTCTGGCATTGGTGTGACTGGCATTCAATCCAAGCTCGAAGAGATCCATGCCAAGGGTTGGGACAGCGGCCTGGATGTTCTGCCCATCGGCGGTTTCTACAAAGCGCGTAAATCGGGTGAGACCCATGCGTGGGAAGCAACCTCGATGCACATGATGCAAATGGCCTGCAACAGAGCCTCATATGAGCTGTGGAAGCAGTATTCGGCCAAGATGCAATCGAACCCGCCGATCCATTTGCGCGACCTGATGGATTTCAAACCCCTGGGTAAGCCGGTGCCGATTGAAGAGGTGGAATCCATCACTTCGATCCGAAAGCGGTTCGTCACACCGGGTATGTCTCTCGGGGCGTTGTCGCCCGAGGCACATAAAACGCTGAATGTAGCGATGAACCGGATCGGTGCGAAATCCGACTCGGGCGAGGGTGGTGAAGATCCGGCTCATTTTGTGCCGGAGCCCAACGGCGACAATCCATCTGCCAAGATCAAACAAGTAGCCTCGGGCCGGTTTGGTGTGACAGCCGAATACCTGAACCAGTGTGAAGAACTTGAAATCAAGGTCGCCCAGGGTGCGAAACCCGGTGAAGGCGGTCAGCTGCCCGGCATGAAGGTCACCGACCTGATCGCGCGTCTGCGTCACTCGACCAAAGGCGTGACGCTGATCTCGCCGCCGCCTCACCACGACATCTACTCGATCGAGGATTTGGCGCAGCTGATCTATGACCTGAAACAGATCAATCCGCGCTGCAAAGTGACGGTGAAATTGGTGGCGTCCTCGGGCGTCGGCACGATCGCGGCCGGTGTGGCCAAGGCCAAGGCGGATGTGATCCTGGTCTCGGGGCACAATGGCGGCACCGGGGCATCGCCTGCAACCAGCATCAAATATGCCGGACTGCCGTGGGAAATGGGTCTGACCGAGGCGCATCAGGTTCTGGCGATGAACAACCTGCGCGATCGCGTGACCCTGCGGACCGATGGTGGTTTGCGCACCGGTCGTGACATCGTCATGGCCGCGATGATGGGGGCCGAGGAATACGGTATCGGCACCGCCGCGCTGATCGCAATGGGTTGTGTCATGGTGCGTCAGTGCCAGTCGAACACCTGCCCGGTTGGCGTCTGTACGCAAGACGACTCTCTGCGTGCCAAGTTCACCGGCAATGCAGACAAGGTGGTCAACCTGATCACCTTCTACGCTCAGGAAGTCCGCGAGCTGCTGGCCAGCCTCGGCGCACGGTCTGTTGACGAGATCATCGGTCGGGCTGATTTGCTGGCTCAGGTCAGCCGTGGGTCTGCGCATCTGGACGACTTGGATCTCAATCCACTACTGATTACCGTCGATGGTGCGCATGACATTGTCTATAACCGCGACAAAGAGAGGAATGCGGTACCCGATACACTGGACGCCGAAATCGTCCGCGATGCAGCGCGCTTCCTGAAAGACGGTGAAAAGATGCAGCTGTCCTATGCCGTGCAGAATACGCATCGGACCGTTGGTACGCGCGTCTCCAGCCATATTGTGCAGAATTTCGGCATGCGGAACACGTTCCAGCCGGACCACTTGCATGTGAAACTGCAAGGTTCGGCAGGTCAGTCCCTGGGCGCCTTTGCAGCGCCGGGGCTGAAGCTTGAGGTGTCGGGCGATGCGAACGACTATGTCGGCAAAGGCCTGTCCGGTGGCACGATTGTTGTGCGTCCGCCGCAGGTCAGCCCGCTGAAAGCGGATGACAACACCATCATCGGCAACACGGTTCTGTATGGCGCGACCGACGGCCATTTGTTTGCCGCAGGTCGGGCCGGCGAGCGGTTTGCTGTCCGCAACTCGGGCGCCAAAGTGGTGGTCGAAGGGTGCGGCTCGAACGGGTGTGAATACATGACTGGTGGTATTGCCGTTATCCTGGGTGAAATTGGCGCAAACTTCGGCGCCGGGATGACCGGAGGTATGGCGTATCTCTATGACCCGGACGGCAAAGCGCAATTGCTGATGAACATGGAAACACTGGTGACGTGTCCGGTAACCGTGGATCATTGGCACGATCAGCTGAAATCTCTGATCAGGCGCCATGCGGACGAGACCGGAAGTCGAAAGGCGGCGGATATCCTGCAACACTGGGACGTAGAAAGCGGCCACTTCCTGCAGGTTTGCCCTAAAGAAATGCTCAACAAGCTCAGCTATCCGCTGAGTGCCGAAGCTGAGGCCGTTCCGGCTGAGTAAACGCTGACACAATCAAGGGCCTCGCATGCTATTGTTGCAAGCGAGGCACGGTTTTGCAAAACTTCCGTAGCCCTTTTTTCAACCTCCACAATTCGGACAAAAAGCGTTGACATCTTGTAGATGTTTACCGGTTAACCTCGGGATCCGTTTGGGTATCCAGTTGGAGCAGTTTTGTGGCGACATACCTCGATCAGTTTTATTCGTTTGACCCCGCGAATCCACCTGCCGGAGGTACGTTTGTAACCGTCGACAAGTTCATTCTAGACGACGTGGACAACGACGATGAAATCGACGCACCAAGTGGCGACACAGTCAACGGTCAGGATGTAACTGCCTCGTGGCCCGGCGACACAGTAACGATGAATGTGACCGGTGTTGGAAACATCACATATACTGGTACGACGTTCTATCTAGCGGACGGCACACGGGTTTTCACGCCGACGGATGGCCAAGTACTGCAACCTGGCACGTTTGTGTCTTCCACATTCGTCAACACTCAAGGGCCGCTCGATGTAACGACTGATTTGGGGCCGCCCTGCTTTACGCCAGGCACTCTGATTGCGACACCCGACGGCTTGCGACCTATTGAAGAGTTGATGGCTGGCGATCTGGTAGACACCGCCGACAACGGGGCACAACCACTGCTGTGGATTGGTAAGACGACTGTTCTGGCCGAGGGTAAATTTGCACCTGTCAGGATCGACGCGGGAATACTCGGGCTGGATGAGCCGTTGCTGGTGTCGCCTCAGCACAGGATGCTGATCGCTGACTGGCGGGCGCAATATCTGTTTGGCTATTCCGAAGTGCTTGTCGCGGCTCATTGCCTGGTCAATGGTGATACTGTGACGCGGGTCGAGGGTGGAGAGGTTGAGTATATTCACCTGCTTTTCGCCCGACATGAAATCATCTTTGCCAATGGGGCAAAAAGCGAAAGCTATTACCCTGGTCATGCTGTGCTGCAGCCTGAGCGCGACACTCAGATGGAAATCCTGCAGTTGTTCCCTGAACTGCGTGCGCGTCGACCCATGTTGCCAGAGACGGCGCGCCCTGTGGTGCAACCGCGCGAGGCCCGGGCAATCGAAATTTAGGCCGTTCCAAACGCGCGGCATGCGTCGTATAGCAGGGATATGGCAAAGAAAGCAGCCCGCAAGTCACGCGGTAAAAAAAGCAAGGCATCCAAGAGGAAGATACCACTGGTGGGGCAGATTCGCCGTTGGGTGACGCGCGCCGCGCTGGCATCTGTGGCGTTTGTGGTCGGGTTGGTCTTGCTCTATACGGTCGTTAACCCGCCGGTCACACATACGATTTGGTCGGAATGGCGTCGTCTGGGGCGTGTTGATCGGGACTGGGTGCCGATTGAGGAAATTTCTCCGATGATGGCACGATCTGTCGTCGCGGCAGAGGACGCAAATTTCTGTTTGCATTGGGGCTTCGACGTCGATGCCATCCGCGATGCGTTGGAAGATGGCGGGTCGCGCGGCGCATCGACGATCACGCAACAGGTGGTGAAAAACGTGTTTCTCTGGCAAGGTCGCAGCTATGTCCGCAAGGCGCTGGAAACATCCATTACACCGGTTGTCGAGATATTTTGGAGCAAACAGCGTATTCTCGAGGTCTATTTGAACGTTGCCGAGACCGGTGAAGGCATATTTGGCGTCGAGGCTGCGGCGCAAAATAACTTCAATGTCACTGCCGCCAAGCTGTCTCCGGTTCAGGCGGCGCGCATTGCGGCGATCTTACCTTCCCCTCGCAGCAGGTCGGTCAAGGACCCGTCTGTTCGCACCCGAAGGCGGGCCGCAGCCATATTGGATGGAGCGGCCACCATCCGCGCAGATGGTCGCGCGGATTGTTTCGAGGATTGAAACCTGTACCCCGGCAAGGCTAAAGCTGAAGGGTACATATTGGTTCGAATGGAAATCCATGGCGCGTCTGTTTCACGTCCCCCTATCCCCGTATTGCCGCAAGGTTCGTCTGTCTCTGGCGGAGAAGAAGATAGAAGTTGAGTTGGTCCAGGAAAAATACTGGGAGCAAGACCCGGATTTCCTGCGCCGTAACCCGGCTGGAAAAGTGCCTGTCCTGCGCTTGGATGGGCAGATCATGTCCGAAAGCGCGGCCATCTGCGAATATATTGAGGAAACTCGGCCAGAACCCCCGCTGATGCCGAAAAAACCCGAAGCCCGGTTCGAGGTGCGTCGGCTGGTTGGTTGGTTCGACGATAAGTTTCATCACGAAGTAACGTCGAAGCTTTTATATGAGCGGGTCAACAAGAAGGTGACCGGTCAGGGCTACCCTGACAGTAAGAACGTTAAAGCCGGTGCTAAGGCCATCAAATATCATCTGGACTACATGGCCTGGCTGCTGGATCAACGGCGCTGGTTGGCAGGGGATCAAATGACACTGGCCGATTTTGCGGCGGCCGCGCATCTGTCATCGTTGGACTATGTCTCGGATGTGGATTGGAACCGCAGCCAGGCGGTCAAGGATTGGTACGCCAAGATCAAATCCCGCCCGGCGTTCCGGTCGATCTTGGCGGATCAGGTGCCAGCGTTCCGCCCTCCGGCCCATTACGCTGATTTGGATTTCTGATAGGATGGACGAGCAGGGGGCTATCTGCCCCCTCTTGGCCCTTTGGGCCAATTCGCCCCTGAGGATACTTTGGGCCAGATGAAGTGCGGATCGGATTTGAAGGACAGGCTTGTAAAGCAGGCCTTATCCGAAGGTTTTGTATCCTGCCGGATTTGCAAGCCGTGGGATGTTCCGCAGGTGCCTGCGCGATTGGATGCGTTTCTTGAGGCCGGATATCATGGGCAGATGGGGTGGATGGCAGAGCGCTCCCACTGGCGCGGTGATCCGGCAGCGCTTTGGCCTGAGGCACAATCGGTGATCATGCTAGCCGAGAGCTATACACCCGAACACGATCCGACCGAGGTACTGAAATACCCGGACAAAGCGGCGATTTCAGTTTACGCACAGAACAAGGACTACCACGATCTGGTCAAGAAGCGCCTGAAACGGTTGGCGCGGTGGCTCATCGCCGAGGCGGGAGGTGAGGTGAAGGTGTTTGTCGATACAGCACCAGTGCCGGAGAAAGCGCTGGGTCACGCGGCAGGGCTGGGATGGCAAGGCAAACATACCAATCTTGTCAGCCGCGATTGGGGCAACTGGATATTTATAGGCTCTGTTTTTTCGACTTTGGACCTACCATCGGATCGTGCGGAAGTGGATCATTGCGGATCATGCCGTGCCTGTTTGGACAGCTGTCCAACAGATGCATTTCCTGCGCCGTATCAGTTGGACGCGCGGCGTTGTATCTCATACCTGACCATCGAACATAAAGGACCGGTTGAGGAAGAGCTGCGCAGGAAGATGGGCAACCGGATTTATGGGTGCGACGATTGCCTGGCGGCGTGCCCCTGGAACAAGTTTGCGGTGGCGGCCAGCGATATCCGCTATGCGGCGCGCGATGATCTTAAGGCGCCAGCACTGGCTGAACTGGCCGAGCTGGATGATGCAGCGTTTCGTGCAAAATTCTCGGGTTCGCCGATCAAGCGGATCGGACGGGATCGGTTTGTGCGCAATGTATTGTATGCCATCGGCAATTCCGGCGCGTCGGATTTGCGACCCGCGGCGCAGGCGCTGACCGAAGATCCGGATCCGACTGTGGCCGATGCAGCGCGCTGGGCAGTGAAACAACTGTCATAGGTGCCGCAAACAGGCTGGACGTGTCGGTTCAAACCGCTACACCCATCTCCAAGGAATAAAAGGAGGACCCGATGGCCTTGGCTTTGGGGGTGGATACGGGCGGAACCTATACGGATGCGGTGCTGATCCGGGATGAGACAGAGGTGATCGCCTCGGCCAAGTCCCTGACCACGCGTGCGGATCTGGCGATCGGCGTGGGCAAGGCGATCTCGGCGGTGTTGGACGACGCGCAGGTGTCGGCGGATCAGATTTCTATGGCATCGCTTTCGACCACTTTGGCTACGAACGCTTTGGTCGAGGGGCAGGGTGGTCGTGTGGCCCTGATCTATATTGGTTTCAAAGACAGCGATCTGGAAAAGCACGGGCTGAAGGATGCGTTGAAGGGAGATCCGGCGCTGATCATCGCGGGTGGACACAGCCACGCAGGTGCCGAAGTTTCGCCGTTGGATGTCGCCGCGCTGACTGCGTTTTTAGACTCTCACAAGGGTATTTCAGGTTTTGCCGTTGCGGCCCAATTCGCCACCCGTAACCCGGCGCATGAGCTGGCAGCTGCGCGGGTCATAACGGAAAAGACCGGTGCCCCAGTCACCTGTTCCCATCACCTGTCTGCCAGGTTGAACGGTCCCAAACGCGCCGTGACAGCCGTTTTGAATGCGCGATTGATCGGGATGATCGATCGTTTGATCGGTCGCGCGCAGGACCAGTTGCGGGATCTGGGGATTGCGGCACCAATGATGGTGGTGCGTGGAGACGGGGCGCTGATGAGCGCGGAACAAGCGCGCGCGCGACCAATTGAAACGATCCTGAGCGGTCCAGCTGCGTCCATCGTGGGCGCGCGTTGGTTGACCAATGCTGAAAATGCGTTGGTCTCGGATATCGGTGGGACGACAACAGATGTGGCGTTGATCCGGGATGGCAAGCCGGCGATTGACCCGGCGGGGGCGCAGGTCGGTGGATTTCGGACGATGGTCGAGGCTGTGGCGATGCGCACGCACGGTTTGGGCGGCGACAGTCAGGTGCGTGTGGTGACTGAAGGCTTGGACGGCGGTGTATTTCTGGGTCCGCGCCGGGTGTTGCCGGTTTCCTTGATTGCATCAGAGGCCCCCGACGCCGTGCATGCGATCCTGGACCAGCAGTTACGCGCGACAACCGTTGGCGAACATGACACGCGGTTTGCACGCCGGGTTCCGGGTATTCACGTGGATGGTGTCGGTCCTCGCGAAGAAGGTTTGCTGGACCGGCTTGGTGATCAGGTCATGCCGCTGAGCAGCCTGTTGCGAACACGTATGGAGAACGGTGCGCTGGCGCGGCTGGTTGATCGCGGGATTGTACAGGTTTCGGGCGTCACCCCATCTGACGCAAGCCATGTTTTGGGCGGGCTCGATGCGTGGGACGCAGATGCGGCGCGCAAGGCGCTAGAGCTTTTTGCCCGAAAGCGGGTCGGCTCGGGCGATGTGTTGGCCAAATCGCCTGTCCTGCTGGCACAGATGATCGTGGACCAACTGACAAATCAAACCAGTTTAACCTTGTTAGAGACCGCTTTTGCGGAAGAAGCCGACAGTTTCGGAATGTCGCCACAGGAGTTGGCGCGACATGTTCTGACGCAGCGCGGTCTTGCACAGCATCGGGGGCTACTGGCACTGGATGCGGCGTTGAATGTCGATGTTGTAGGTCTGGGCGCATCGGCCCCTAGCTACTATCCGGCCGTGGGCGAGAAATTGCGGTGTCGGATGATCCTGCCCGAACATGCCGGGGTCGCGAATGCCATCGGGGCCGTTGTAGGGCGGCTGACCCTAAGGCGATCGGGGACTGTCACGTCTCCGTCTGAAGGTCGATACCGGGTGCATCTGGAGGATGGGCCGCAGGATTTCAATGCATCGGATGAAGCATTGGCCTTGTTAGAGACTGTTTTGAAGAACGAAGTAAAAGGCGCGGTGCAACAGGCCGGGGCCGAAGACATCCGCGTGGTGGTTGACCGGGACATCAAAACCGCCCGGGTCGAGGCGCAGGACGTGTTTGTCGAAGCGTTGATAACCGTCGAAGCCAGCGGCCGACCCAGGGTTGCGTCGGGCTAGCCCCCCTCAACGTCCGAGAGGGGCTGGGTAGGTGGTGCGTTATTCGGCTGCGTCCGCGCGTTTAGGCAAAACCCAGTCCTGACGCGGGAAGTGACATGTGTAGCCATGCGGGATGCGGAGCAGATAGTCCTGATGCTCAGGTTCTGCTTCCCAGAAGGACCCGACCGGCTCGACCTCGGTCACGACTTTGCCCGGCCATATTCCACTGGCGTCCACATCGGCGATCGTGTCCAGCGCGACGTTCTTTTGCGCGTCGTCCACATAGTAGATGGCCGAGCGATAGCTCATCCCTCTGTCATTGCCTTGTCGGTTCACGGTTGTTGGGTCGTGGATCTGGAAGAAGAACTCCAGCAAATCCCGGTACGAAATCTGGTCTGGATCGTAAATGATCTCGATCCCCTCGGCGTGGGTGCCGTGGTTGCGATAGGTCGCATTGGGCACGTCGCCGCCGGTATAGCCGACGCGAGTGGTGTTGACGCCGGGCAGCTTGCGGATGAGGTCCTGCATGCCCCAAAAGCAACCCCCGGCCAGAACAGCGCGTTGTTCCGTCATTGGATGTCCTCCACATGATTCAGATATTCGCCATAACCTTCGGCCTCCATCTCGTCGCGATGGATGAACCGCAGCGCGGCTGAGTTGATGCAATAGCGCAGCCCGCCATGTTCGCGCGGGCCGTCTGGGAAGACATGGCCCAGATGACTGTCGGCATGTTTCGAACGCACCTCGGTACGGATCATACCCAAGGTCGCATCCCGAAGTTCCTCAACGTGTTCGTGGACAATGGGCTTGGTGAAGCTGGGCCAGCCACAACCGGATTCGTATTTGTGTGTCGAAGCGAACAGGGGCTCACCCGAGACTATATCCACATAGATACCGGGTTCCTTGTTATCCAAATGTTTGCCGGTTCCGGGGCGTTCCGTGCCGCTGCGCTGTGTGACATGGAACTCTTCCGGCGAGAGGGCTGCAATGGCCTCGGGGTCTTTGGTGTAGTTGGTCATGGCTCCTCCGTCAGGTCGGTGTTAGTTCAATATTTGGGGGTGCAGGCGCGGAAAGCAAAGTCATATTTCAAAAGGCTCTCGCAGTCGTGCGTTTGATCCGGTGCCAATGAGCTAATCAGGCCGAAGCTTTGTCGCCCTGAGCGGGCTGTTTCGACAACTGTACGGCCAGAATGCCCAGCGTCGTAATACCAACGCCAATCGCGTCCAGGGATCCCAGCTTTTCGCCAAGCAGGATCGCCGCAATAGTGACGCCAAAGACCGGATTTAGAAAGTGGAAGGTGGCGGCCCGCACTGCACCGATCCGATCCAGCAGCAGGAACCAGATGAGGGTTGCCAGCAGACCGGGAAATAAGGTGGTGTAGGCAAACGCCAGCACCAGTGGGACTGTCGGGTGGATGTAGATCGTTTCAAAGACCGGGGCCGCGACGAACAAGACCGCTGAGCCCACAAGCATTTGCAACCCGACTACCATCATGAAGTTCCCCCCAGACGTCGCCCCCCGTACGGCCAGAGTTGCAAAGGTCAACGCCAACGCGCCGATACCGCAAAGCGCGACGCCGAACATATCGACACCAGCGCCAATCCGGCTGCCCATGATGAGCGCTACACCGGCGAACCCAGCCAGCAGACCGATCAAGCCGAGCGGTCGCAGTTTTTCACCCAAGAGCAACCATCCGATCAGTGCCACCAACAGGGGCATGGTCGATGCGATGATCGCAGCCACAGAGGCTTCGACCGTTTGCATAGCGTAGAAATTCAGACCCAAATAAAGAGCATTCTGACATATTCCGAACAGAATGGTGGCGCGCCACTGAGGTCGCGTCAGCCGCCAGCTTTGACCCATCGCACGGGCAATAATAACCCCCAGAATGCCCGATATCAAAAACCGCAAAGCCAGCGAAAACAACGGCGATGCATCGGACACAATGATCCGCGCCGAAGTGAAGGCAGATGACCAGATCAGGGCAAATACCAACCCCATGGCTATAGCGCGCAGATCCATGGAGACTCCCCTGTCACATCGCGCGGACTGTTCCCGATTCTGGAAAAAGCTGCAAGCGTTGCGCGTTAAAAAAGACACATCCGCCCTGCAAGTTTACCGGTCCTTGTGTTTTTATTGATTGGTCAGCCAATTAAAGATAGCTCTGGTAAAATCTGACATATCAAGGGAGGTTTGTCGGTGCTTCTGGAGTACATACTGTCTTTTGGCGTCCTGCTCGCGTTGGGTCTGGTCGCCTTCTTCGTTGTGAAATGGTGGGATCTGCGCTGTGTTGGCGTGACACCGGTTCACTTGTTCACATTCATCGCGATCCTGTTTACATCCGGACTGGATGTCGGCCTGATCATGTTCCCGCTGACCGAGTTCGGTGGCTATGCCGAAGACCCGGCCTACGCCTTTGCCAACCCGTTGGCGATCGAGTTCGGCTTCTGGGGTTTTCTGATCTGGGCCTTCTACTTCCTGACGGCGTTCTACTTCTGTGTGATCGAGCCGCGCGTGAAGTTCTTTGAGATCCCATTGGTCAAAGTGATCAACAACGTGGTCATCATTGGCACCTGCGCGTTTACCGCCAGCCTGTTTCTGATCTACCTGCCCGGTTACTTGCCCGAGGTGGGTGATGGCGAATCCGTAGTCACAACCTTCTATGTCATCGTGTTCGTAGTCATTCTGGCGGCGGCCTATTCGTCGACCGACCTGAAATATGTGCGCATTCTGTCGGTTGGTTCGACCATCCTGTTCCTGACGCTGATCCTTGGAATGTGGGTCGCAGCAGGCATGGGCATGACTGGTTTCGTTGAAACCGGCAGCAATATCGGCGCCTACTTCACCAACCTGCACAAGTTCGTTCTGCCGCTGACGGACTATCACGCCTTCTACCTGTTCTGGTGGTTTGCATGGTCGATCATGATCGGCCAGTTCACCTCGCGCTTTGTGGGCGGGTTGAAAACCTGGCAACTGCTGGCGGCGCTGCTGATCTTCCCGTCTATCCCGCTGGGGATCTGGTTCACCGTTCTCTACTACTATCACCTGAATGGTATCAGCACCGCAGGCATCACCAACATCGCGATGGTGATCGTGGGCGTGACCTTTGTGATCAACTCGCTGGACTCGCTGATCAGGCTCTATACCGACAACCTGAACATGACGGTCGAGCGGTTTGGCAAGGCAGCCTATGTCGCCGGTAACGTCGCATTGTTGTTTGTCCTGACCCTGCTGTTCCAGAGCCAATGGCTGCAAATCCAGTGGATCGGAGCGGTTGTCGTCGGCCTCTATCTGGCCTGCGTGGTCTTTATCCTGATCACCAAACGCAAAGAGGTGTTGAGCATCGATTCGATGCCCGAGGGGCGTGACCTGGACTTCCACAAGGTTGAGACGGTTCACTGACCGATCATCACAATCAGAACTTGAAAAGGGCACCGCATTTGGTGCCCTTTTTTTGTGCCGTCCATCGCAGTTGTCCGCTATGCGGACAAAGCCGACCTTCCGAAACTCATGGAAGCGGTTTCTTTGGTGCATGATCTCTCCACAGGAAGCGCACTTCAGCGCTTAGTCGGTTCCAGACATGGCTCGGCACAGTATTTGTTTCTTTGCCCTGCAACCCACTCTGATCCGCAACGGTTAGGAACCACCAAAACACCTCAAGACCAACCTCAGTTTCGATGAACTCCATCCACCCTTCGGCAATCAGCCCGCGGTTATTGTTAAGAACAGCGACACCTGAAAAGTTTTCAATTTCGCCGTCGAGCCAACGAGTTCGATGGCCTTCAACGCAGCTTTCCGACCAATCAAAGTGGACGTCAGATCGATGATATGTCTGTTGCCTCGGTAAATACCAATTTAAGTCAGCAACGAGCTGTTCTTCGACAAACGCCCGAAGTTCGGGACCCATACAATCTGAGAAGCCGAGTTCTTCCAAAACGTCATCCGATATTTCTGCTCTAAACGCGATACTTTCTAAATAGTCTTGCAGATCCTTCAAGTTCCTTACGTAGTTTTGGGCTCAAAGCGGACCAACACGATAGATAGACAACGCAATTCGCCAGCACCTTTTTTCTAACATCCCAACGAAAAAGGGTCACCCGAAAGCGACCCTCAATCGTTTGTCATGAAAGCTGAAATCAGCCGTTCACGCTGTCCTTCAGAGCTTTCGCAATGGTCATCTTGACCACCTTGTCCGCTTCTTTCTTGAACTGTTCGCCTGTGGCGGGGTTGCGTACCATGCGCTCGGGGCGTTCGCGGCAGTAGATTTTGCCGACGCCGGGCAGGGTCACTGCACCACCGGCCGAAACTTCGCGGGTGATCAGGCCGGTCATGGCCTCCAACGCTGCGTTCGCAGCTTTCTTGTCGGTTCCCATTTCGTCAGCGAGAGCAGCCACCAGCTGAGTCTTAGTCATAGGCTTTGCCATTTCTTGGTCTCCTTAACGTGCCCGATAAATAGGGCCTCACCGCGTAACTGTAACGGTATATTGTGGGCGAACACAACGAATAGTAGCGATAAAAGCCCTAAAAATATGGGGGATTCGTTGCTTTTTTGCGTCAGAGGAAGGCGGTTTCGTCGAAAGACCGCAATTTCCGACTGTGCAAACGCTCTAACGGCATGCCACGCAGGTGTTCCATCGCCCGTATTCCAATTGCCAGATGGCGGCTGACCTGAGTTGTATAAAAGGACGACGCCATGCCTGGCAACTTTAATTCGCCATGCAGGGGCTTGTCTGACACGCAGAGCAGAGTGCCGTACGGAACCCGGAACCGATAGCCATTGGCAGCAATCGTTGCGCTTTCCATATCCAGTGCGATCGCCCGCGACTGGCTGAGCCGCTGCACCGGGCCGGATTGATCGCGCAATTCCCAGTTGCGATTGTCAACCGAAGCCACAGTACCCGTGCGCATGATCCGCTTCAGCTCATACCCTTCCAGCTCGGTGACCTCGGCCACGGCGTGTTCCAATGCCACCTGAACCTCGGCCAGTGGTGGGATCGGAACCCAGACCGGCAGGTCATCATCCAGAACCTTGTCTTCACGCAGATATGCATGGGCCAGAACAAAGTCACCCAAGGCTTGCGTGTTGCGCAGCCCGGCGCAATGACCGACCATCAACCAGGCGTGCGGGCGCAATACGGCGATATGGTCCGTGGCGGTTTTTGCATTCGATGGACCAACACCGATATTGACCAGCGTGATCCCCGACCCATCCGCGCGTTTCAAATGATAAGTCGGCATCTGCGGCAGTTTCAGCGGTTGTTCCAGTGCTTCGTCTGACTTCGTAATCTCGACATTTCCGGTCGAGACAAAGCTGGTATAGCCGCTGTTCGGGTCGGCCAGTTGCTCACGCGCATAGTTTTCGAATTCCGAAACGTAGAACTGGTAGTTTGTAAACAGAACGTGGTTCTGGAAATGGCTTGGGTCGGTCGCGGTATAATGGGACAATCGCGCAAGCGAGTAGTCGACGCGCTGCGCCGTAAACAGCGCCAGTGGCCCGACGCCATCGTCATTTTCGTGGACCCCGTTGACGATGTCGTCATTGGTGGTGTTCAGGTCCGGAACATCAAAGACATCGCGCAATGTAAACCCTGCCGGACCCTGATTCAGCGCCGCCAGATCCGTGTTGTTCGCAACTGCAAAATGCAAGGGAATAGGTGTTTTCGACAGGCCAACAGTAACTGGCTGATCGTGGTTCTTGATCAAAAGCGCGATTTGCTGCGTCAGATAGGACCGAAACAGATCAGGCCGAGTGATAGTAATCGCGTGCGTACCGGGTTCGGACACGTGACCGAAACTAAGTCGGCTGTCGACCTGCGCGTATGAGGATGTCTTGATCCGCAACTCGGGGTAATAGGCACGATACCGCTCGGACGGTGCGCCTTCGGTCATCGCTTTCGAAAAGCTTTCGCACAGGAATTCGGTCGCCTTGGTATACAGCTCTTCCAGGCGTGCGACGGCGGCGACAGGGTCCGTGAAACTATCGGGGCTAAGGGCTTCGTGTGTTATTATTTTTGTCATGCCAGTGGTTCCAGAAGTTCAATTTTTTCAAAACTGCGCACATCTACCAACCCAAGGTCGGATATCCGCAATTCGGGAATCACCACCAAAGCCAGCAGGGAATGCTGCATATATGCGTTGTTGAGGTCGCAGCCGCAGGCTTGCATCGCCTCGACCATCTTGCCTGCCTTTGTTGCAACCTCAGCGGCGGGGCTGTCCGACATCAAGCCGGCGATCGGCAATTCCACCAGTGCCAGTTCCTGGCCATCGCGGAACAGGGCGATGCCGCCACCCACCTCGGCCAACCGGTTCGCCGCCAGCGCCATCTGGTCGCGATCAGTGCCCACGACAATCATATGGTGGCTGTCATGTGCGACGGTCGAGGCCATGGCCATCTTACCCTTATACCCGAACCCCGAGACAAAGGCGTTGGTGACCCCGCCAGTCGCCTGATGGCGTTCCACCAGCGCGATCTGGCACACTCCGTCTTCGGCCTCGACCAACCCGCCGATTATGGGCAGTTCGACCTTCAGCGCTTTGGTTGGTGCTTGGTTTTCGACGACGCCAATCACATTGGCCTGCACTCGGTTCGCACCAGCGGGCGCGGCGATCTCAAAGTCGGTTTCGGTCAGCGCGTGGCCCAGATGGACGGTTTTGCGGGCAGTGTCCGGCCAGTTCAGATGAGGGCAATCTACTGATATCGCGCCATCCTCGGCCACAACCTGACCGCGCGCGATGACAGTTTCGATGGGCAGCTTGGTTAGATCCGAACTCAGAATCACATCGGCACGACGCCCCGGTGTGACCGAGCCGATCTCACGCTCCAGCCCGAAATGAGTGGCGGTGTTGATCGTCGCCATCTGTAGGGCAATCAGCGGATCGCATCCGCAATCAATCGCATGGCGCACCACGCGGTTCATATGCCCATCGTTGACCAAAGTGGCAGAGTGGCAATCATCCGTGCACAAAATGAAATTTCGCGGATCCAAACCCTTTTCTGTCACCGCGGTGATCTGACTTTCCACATCATACCAGGCCGAGCCCAGCCGCATCATCGACCGCATCCCTTGACGCACCCGGGCGATTGCATCTGCCTCACAAGTACCTTCGTGATCATCGGCGGGGCCGCCTGCAACATAGGCGGCAAAACTAGACCCTAGATCGGGGGATGCATAGTGTCCGCCGACTGTCTTTCCTGCCCGCTGGGTGGCGGCAATTTCCGCCAACATTTTCGGGTCACCATGGACCACCCCGGGGAAATTCATCATCTCGCCCAGCCCGATGATCCCCGGCCAGGACATCGCTTCGGCCACATCCTGGGGCGTGATTTCATACCCTGTGGTTTCCAGCCCGGGAGCAGACGGTGCGCAAGACGGCATCTGGGTGAAGATATTGACCGGCTGCATCATCGCTTCGTCATGCATCATGCGGACACCGTCCAGACCCAACACATTGGCGATCTCATGCGGGTCGGTAAACATCGACGTTGTGCCATGTGGTATGACCGCCGCAGCAAACTCCGCAGGCGTCAGCATGCCGGATTCGATATGCATATGCGCATCGCACAGGCCCGGAAGAATATAGCGCCCTTGCGCGTCGATGATCTGTGTATCCGGTCCGGTGCAATGGTCGGCATCGGGCCCCACAAAGGCGATGCGCCCCTCTGCAATCGCGACAGAGTGGTCGGGCAACAGCTCCCGACTGTGAACGTTCACCCAAATGCCGCCGCGAATAACCATATCCGCAGCCTCGCGTCCGGCTGCAACTGCGATCAAACGAGGGGCGACATCGGGCCAACTTGGGAAAGGCGTGTATTCCATGGCTCAACTTTCCTGAATGCGCGGTCCGGTGCAACCCCGGTATTTTCGTATCATCAAATCATCACAAACCTTTGGCACAGCCCAGCGCGGCCGATACATCCGCAGCGCGCCAGCGCTGCCCGGCCCAACCAGAGGTGGTGCCCCGACGGGGCAGCGACAATGGGCGGGAGACCACCTTGCCTTGATCAGGCAACCCGGTCCAATTCGATCTCGCGTCGTACCCAATCTGCAAAGGCAACCGCACCGGGTGTTTCTTCTGCCTGAGGGGACAAGAGCAGATAATATGCCTCAGGCATCGGTGCGCGATGTTCAAACGGGGCGACCAACAAACCCTGATCAATAAGGTGGCGCGCGATGGCATCATGGGCAAGGCAAAGGCCACCTCCGGCCATGGCGACCGATAGGCAAACCAGATAGGTTGTCGCGTAGGTTATCGGCGGATTTTCCCATTTAAGGCCCTGTTCTTCGGCCCAACTAGGCCAATTCGACAACAGGTTTGAACAGTCGAACAGGGGTTGCTGCTGCAAGCTGTCAAATGAAACCTCAAAGCCAGGCGCACAGACCGGGTAATAGTGCTCGGTGCGCAGCAACTCTGTTCGCACCGTATCGGCTGGCCGCAGAGAGAACCGGATTTCGACTGCCGCACCGTCGGCCATTTCGCGCGGCTCCCATAGCTCGGTAAAGATATTGAGCCGCACGTCCGGATATTCGGTTCGAAAGGCAGGCAGGCGTGGGGCCAACCAGTTTACTGCGAAGCTTATGTTACACTGCACCTGAACCGCATCCTGTTGCGCGCCAGTGATGGCTTGTGTTCCCCGCACCAGTGTCCGGAACGCCTCGCGCACCACAGGCAGATAGGTGATACCCGCCTCTGTCAGCTCAAGTGCTTTGGGTCGCCGTAAGAACAAGGGTTGCCCAAGATGGCCTTCCAGGGACTTGATCTGCTGGCTGACAGCGCTCTGCGTCATGTTCAGATCTCGGGCTGCGCCGGTGAAAGACAGGTTGCGCGCGGCGGCTTCAAACGTACGTAGCCAACCTAGGGGCGGAAGCGGTTTCTGCATCGTTATAACCTCGGCATAAGTTCAGCTAATGGGATAGTTGTGATTTTTTCGTTGGTCAAATCTGTTGACCAGAGGCACGGTTTCAGGAACGCCAGTTGCCAAAGGAGCCCTGCCATGCGTGTCGCGAGCCTTCGTCCCAATATCGACCATTGGTCCGAGCGTGTGGATTTGGCAGCCGCCTTTCGCTGGACAGAACGTCTGAACATGCATGAGGGCGTGGCCAACCATTTCAGCCTTGCGGTGAATGACGACGGTACGCAGTTCTTGATGAACCCCAATCAGATGCACTTCGCCCGCATCCGGGCCTCGGACCTATTGCTGCTGGATGCCAAAGATTCGGAGGTCATGGCTCAACCAGGCGCGCCGGATCCAACGGCCTGGGGATTGCATGGATCGATCCACCGCCATTGTCCTCATGCGCGCTGTGTCATGCATGTGCATTCGATCTTCGCAACTGTTTTGGCCTCGCTGGCGGACAGCACCTTGCCACCAATCGATCAGAACACCGCGACCTTCTACGATCGCTACGTTGTTGACGAAGAATTCGGCGGGCTGGCCTTTGAAAGCGAAGGTGAACGCTGTGCCTTGATGCTGTCCGACCCGAAGAAAAAGGTGATGATCATGGGCAACCATGGCGTTCTGATTATTGGCAGTGACTCCGCAGATGCCTTTAATAGACTCTATTATTTTGAACGTGCCGCCGAAACCTACATCCGTGCGCTTCAGACCGGCCAGCCGCTGCGCGTGCTGTCGGATGAGATTGCCGAGAAAACCGCGCAAGAACTGGACGAGTATCCAGACCAGGCCCAGGCGCATCTGCGTGAGATCAAGGCGATGCTGGATACCGAAGGATCGGATTACGCAACCTGACCACAGCCACAGAGTGACTGCCATGACCGACACCGCTCAGGACCCCGAAGCCGCCCGCTGGAATTACCGCCCCGAAGAACCAGTGAACTTGAACCCTCTGTTCACTTGGCCGCCACGCCCTGCGGCTGTGCTGAAGTGGTACAGCGGCGCATGGCTGCAGATCACGGCCTTGACGTTGTGCATGGTGCTGGCCTTGGCGGCCTATATGTTCTTTTTCCCTGAATTAGAGTCGATGCGGAGCTTTAAGCCGGGCTGGATGTTTCGCATTTGGTTGCTGAATATGGCGCCCCAAATTCTTGTTGCAGGTGGCCTGCATTGGTGGCTGTACATGCGCAAAGGCCAGGGCATGTACAAAAAGTTCGACCGCCGAGATCTGACCCGCGACAATGGCACTTTCACGTTCCGCAATCAGGTGCTGGACAATATCTGGTGGACGCTCGGCAGCGCCATGACGGTGGCAACCGTCTATCAGTGGGTGATCTACTGGGCGATGGCCAACGGTTATGTCCCAACCATCACCTGGGCCAGCGCTCCGGTCTGGTTTGTGGTCTGGATGTTGTTCATCCCCATGTGGTCTGGGCTGCATTTCTATTGGGTGCACCGGCTGGAGCATCACCCGAAACTCTACAAACATGTCCACGCCGTGCATCACCGCAACGTCAATATCGGCCCGTGGTCAGGGATTTCGAACCATTGGTTCGAGAATTTCCTGTATTTCACAACATACTTCATCCACCTGATCGTGCCGTCGCATCCGCTGCATCTGCTGTTTCATGCCTACTTCCAGCAGGTCAGCCCGATTCTATCCCATTCCGGGTTCGAAAAGCTGAGGGCTGGGAATATGGATGCGGCGCGCGCAGGGGATTTCTTTCACCAGCTTCATCATCGGTATTTCGAGTGCAATTACGGCACGTCCGAAATCCCGTTCGATAAGTGGTTCGGCACCTATCACGATGGCTCGGCCGAGGCGACAACCCGCACGCGGGCCTACAAAAAGCAGATGTATACCTAGCGTGCCCGCAATGTGCGTGGAGTAACCCCGAATTCTGTTTTGAACGCACGGGTCAAAGCGCTGGGGTCGTCATACCCGGCGCGCAGGGCAACCTCGCCGACAGTCAGGTCGGTTTCGGCCACCAGTTTGCGGGCCAGATTCAGCCTGAGACGCCGGTAAACCTGGGCCGGGCCAGCGCCCAGCTCTGCCTGCATTCGCACGGAAAGGGCTTTTTGCGACCGACCGACCCGGTTTGCAATTTCGGATATAGGCAAAGGCGCTTCCAGATGTTCCTGCATCAATGCCAGCGCTTTGTTGACATAGCCGCTGGTCGCACCCGCGCCGCCTGCGTGGGACCGAGCGGAACCACGGATCATGAACAACTGTTCCACTTCAAGCGCCAACGCCTGTCCCTGATCCTGCCCAATAAGATGAAGGACCAGATCAAACGCTGCCATCGCGCCGGAACAGGTGATGCGGTCGCGGTCGACAACGTATCGCTCACGGACGGCATCCACTTCTGGGAAACGTTCGGTGAACCCTGTAAGTTCCTCCCAGTGAATAGTTGCGCGGCGCCCGTCCAGCAGACCTGCAAGCGCAAGCAACCAGCTTCCGGTGTCCAACCCAACGAGTATATCGAAACGGTCGGCTGCCGCTCTCAGCCCAGCTAGGGTTTGCCATCCGCCGTGCATGTGGAAGCCATATGATGGCATCACCATCAACATGTTACCGTCGGACGTTTGAAGCGTTCCATGCGGAGCGACTTGCAAACCCGAGGATGAGCTCACAGGCCCAGCAGACAACGACAGAAACTTCCAATCATACAGACGACGCGCTGACAGCATGTTGGCAGCGCGCAATGGCTCGACCGTGTTGGCGAGACAATGGTTCGAAAACCCGTCGAACAGAAGCACACCGATTTGCTGCGGTGCAGAGCGAGATTTTATCCATTTCTGCATGATGAATGTCTATTTCAGCATGCTGCTCAGTTCAATCCCAGTCACGATATGGGCACGCCCAGATGTGGAGAATTCAGATGCAATATGGCTTGTCCGACGAACAGGAGATGATCGCTTCGACCGTTCGAAGTTTTGTCGAAAACGAGATATACCCGCATGAGGAACTGGTCGAACGCACTGGCGAAGTGCCGCAAGACATCGCGGATGAGATCAAGCGCAAGACTATCGAGCTGGGCTTTTACGCCTGCAATTTTCCCGAAAGCGTTGGTTGTGCCGGGCTGAACCATCTGGAATTCGCGCTGGTCGAGCGGGAATTGGGGCGCGGCTCGATGGCGTTGAACCATTTCTTTGGGCGCCCTCAAAACATTCTGATGGCTTGCGAAGGTGATCAGGTTGAGCGGTATCTAACGCCCGCGGTGCGCGGGGAAAAGATGGACGCGTTGGCCATGACCGAGCCCGGCGCGGGATCCGATGTGCGCGGCATGAAATGCGCGGCGGTGCGAGCTGGCGGTGATTGGGTGGTCAACGGGACCAAGCATTTCATCTCGGGGGCTGAACACGCGGATTTCATCATTGTCTTCATTGCGACAGGCGAAGATCAGACACCCAAAGGCCCGAAAAAGCGGATCACAGCGTTTCTGGTGGACCGTGGCACGCCCGGTTTCACAATCCGCGACGGGTACAAGTCGGTAAGCCACCGTGGCTATAAGAACATGGTGCTGGATTTCGACGATTGTCGCTTGCCGGATTCGCAGGTTCTGGGCGAAGTCGATGGCGGCTTCGATGTGATGAACACATGGTTGTATGCCACGCGTATTACCGTCGCGGCCATGTCGGTTGGTCGGGCCCGGCGCGCATTTGACTACGCGCTGGACTATGCCGCAACGCGCGAGCAGTTCGGCCAGAAGATCGGCAAGTTTCAGGGCGTATCTTTCCAGATCGCCGACATGATCACCGAAATCGATGCCGCAGACTTGCTGACGCTGGCAGCGGCTGATCGCTTGGACAAAGGGCTGTCGGCAAATCGTGAGATTGCTTCGGCCAAGCTTTATGCCTCAGAGATGCTTGCGCGTGTGACAGATGCGGCCATTCAGGTTCACGGTGGCATGGGACTTATGGATGATTATCCGCTGGAGCGCTTTTGGCGCGATGCGCGGGTCGAGCGGATCTGGGACGGGACCAGCGAGATTCAACGCCACATCATCAGCCGCGATTTACTGCGGGCGCTGGGTGCCTGATGGCGTTGAGGCGCATTCTGAATCCATCCTCGTTGGCCGTCATTGGCGGCGGCGCCTGGTGTGCCGAAGTGATTTCCCAGGCCCAAAAGTTCGGGTTTGACGGAGATATCTGGCCGGTTCACCCCAAGGCCGAACAGGTCGGGGGTATTCGGGCGTTTGCAAGCATCGAAGATCTGCCTCGGGCCGCGGACGTGGCGTTTGTCGGAATAAACCGGCATGCAAGCGTTTCCGCAGTGTCGGCCCTGTCCGCCGCGGGTGCAGGTGGGGCTGTTTGTTTTGCCTCGGGGTTTACTGAGGCACGCGCCGAGGATGATCAAGCTGCTGATCTTCAGGCGCAATTGATCGCGGCCGCTGGGGATATGCCCATCCTTGGTCCCAATTGTTACGGGTTCATCAATGGCCTGAGCCGGACTGCCGTTTGGCCGGATCAGCACGGCATGAAACCAGTCGAACGTGGCGTTGCAATCCTGACCCAAAGCTCGAACATCGCTATCAACATGACAATGCAGCGCCGGGCGTTGCCACTGGCGTTTATGCTGACCTGCGGAAACCAGGCGCAGACACACCAGGCCGAGATTGCCTCGGCTCTGTTGGACGATGACCGGATCACCGCAATAGGCGTTCACATCGAAGGCTTTGGTGATCTTCGGATATGGGAAGCCTTGGCCCAAAAGGCGCACGCGCGGGGCGTTCCGGTCATTGCCCTGAAAATGGGCCGCTCGGATCACGCGCAGGCCGCGACAATTTCACATACGGCTTCACTGGCGGGTGGCGACGCCGGAGCGCAGGCGTTTTTGGATCGGTTGGGGATCGCGCGATTGGACGACATCCCCAGCTTTCTGGAATGTCTGAAGCTGTTGCATGTCACCGGACGCCTGGATGGAAATGGTTTGGGTATGATCAGCTGTTCGGGTGGCGAGGCGAGCCTGTCTGCGGATATGGCCGAAGGACGTGACCTGCATTTCCCACCTTTGACAGAAGACCAACGCACCGCGTTACGCGCAGCCCTCGGCCCTATGGTGGCATTGGCAAATCCGTTGGACTACCACACCTATATCTGGCGCGACACGGATGCGATGACCCGGGCATGGTCAAGCCTGACGGGGCCGGACAAGGCCCTGACCATGACAATTGTCGACTACCCTCACACGGACCCAACAGATTGGGAATGCGCAACGCAGGCTGTACTGAACTGTGTCGAACGAACGGGACGACCCTTCGCCATGACCGCAACTTTGCCCGAGTTGATGCCGGAAGCGATTGCACAGCGTTTGTTGGACGGCGGCGTTGTGCCCTTTGCCGGGCTTCACGAAGCGCTGGCCGCCATCGAGGCTGCTGCGCGACCGTTGCCCACCCCATCGGAACCGGTGCTGCTGCCATCAGAGGCTTCAGCCGATCAGGTGTTGACGGAAGCAGAAGCCAAAGCGTCATTGGCCGCGTTTGGCTTGCCAGTGCCGCGCAGCGTTGTTGTTAAAGTTGCAGACGCGGATCAGGCCGGGTTGGACCTGAGCGGTCCCTTTGCGGTCAAAGGCGTGGGCCTGGCGCATAAATCAGAACACAACGCGGTGCGACTTGGCGTGCCGGCATCCGATCTGCTCGAAGCAGCATACGCGAACGGGACAGACGAGGTGCTGATCGAAGAAATGGCCGATGGTGCCGTTGCCGAGCTTTTGGTGGGTGTCACCCGCGATCCGGCGCATGGGTTTGTTCTGACCCTTGGGGCCGGCGGCATTCTCACCGAAATACTACGCGATACCGTGTCTTTGCTGATCCCGTCATCACGCGGGGCTGTTCAGGAAGCGATGAACCGCTTGGCCTGCACCCCCTTGCTTGCCGGGTATCGGGGCAAACCGGCAGCCGATAAGGACGCGATACTGGACGCTGTCGATGCTGTGCAGAACTATGTGATTGCCAATGCGGCAACAGTCGAAGAAGTTGAAATCAACCCGCTGATCTGCACCGCCAATGGGGCGGTTGCAGTGGATGCGCTGATCCGAAAGGCAAGCTCATGACCCCGATCAAAACCCGCCGTGATGGTGCCATTTTGGAAGTGACTCTGGATCGGCCAAAAGCCAACGCGATTGATCTGCTCACCAGCCGCGCCATGGGCGAGGTTTTCCGCGATTTTCGCGATGATCCGGACTTGCGTGTGGCAATCCTGACCGGTGCCGGAGAAAAGTTCTTTTGCCCGGGCTGGGATCTGAAAGCCGCTGCAGACGGGGATGCGGTGGATGGTGACTATGGCGTGGGCGGTTTTGGCGGATTGCAGGAATTGCGCCATATGAACAAACCGGTGATTGCAGCCGTGAACGGGATCGCCTGCGGGGGCGGGTTAGAACTGGCGCTGAGCGCCGATATGATTATCGCAGCTGATCACGCCACCTTTGCCCTGCCCGAGATCAGGTCCGGTACGGTAGCTGATGCTGCCAGCGTGAAAATGCCTAAACGCGTTCCGTACCACATCGCGATGGAGTTGCTGCTAACCGGGCGCTGGTTCGACGCGGACGAAGCTCATCGTTGGGGCCTCGCAAATGAAATCGTGCCCGCGGATCAGCTGATGGACAGAGCGTGGGAATTGGCGCGCTTGTTGGCAAGCGGCCCGCCGTTGGTCTATGCGGCCATCAAGGAAATCGTGCGCGAAGCTGAGGATGCGAAGTTCCAAGACATCATGAATCGTATCACGCGACGCCAGTTGGCTACCGTTGATGTGTTGTACGGGTCCGAGGACAATCTGGAAGGCGCTAAAGCCTTTGCCGAAAAGCGCGATCCGGTCTGGAAGGGCCGCTAAATCCGCTCAAAAAGGGCAATAAAGGCGGTGTCATCTTTGTTGGCACCGGCGGCTAGGTCGCCATAGATACGGGTTTTCGGAAGGGTCAGGTTTCGAATCCGGTCTTGCGCAAGCGTGCTCAAGGCGTCTGCAAAACCCTGTGTTTCGAAATGGTGGGCATTGACCGACAAGGCAAACTGCGCGCCGGGGCGTGCAACGCGCAACAGGGCTGGCAACACGTCCGGCCCCAGATGGCCATGCGTGAACGTGCCGGACGAGACGACGCCAGAGTAACTCGCGCGTGGGACAGGGATACCGAGGTTCAGATCCGCCTCGATGGTATCACGGTAGATGTCTTTGCGCATTGCCACGTCCAGCATATCCGAACTGATATCTGTCGCATCAATCGGTCCGACATCCAACCCGGCCAGAACGACGCCGCACAAGCCAGTACCTGCACCGACATCCAGAACCGGGCCTTGCCCCCCGGCAGCGACAAAAGCGCGGGCCGTGTGAATGTGCAGCTGATAGTCTTCGCGCGCTGCAAAACCGGCATCATAATCCCCAGCCCATTCATCATAGAGGCGCTTGTTGTCCTCGGGTGATTTGAGGGCATAGGCCGCATGCAGGTTGGGTGTTTTGTCGCTCATGCGTCAATCAAGGCGCATAGGAGGATTCGAATCAAGTGCGTCCATGCGGCGCTTGCATCCCATTCCATGGCGGATCATCAAAGGAGGCATGACAAACACGCTTTTCTCATTTGGACATGGCTATTCCGCTCAGGCCTTGTCTCGTACGCTGGCGCCGCAAGGGTGGCGCATATTTGGGACCACTCGGGATATCGAAGGCGCAACGGCCATCCGCACCTCCGGGGCCGAACCGTTGATTTGGCCCGGAGAGCAGCCGCATCTGGACGGGGTGACACATTTGTTGATCTCGACGGCGCCAAACGAAGATGGAGATCCGGTTCTCGCCGCGCTGGGCGACGAGATCGCCAAGCGGGCCGGGCAGCTCAAATGGGTTGGGTACCTGTCGACCACTGCCGTCTATGGGGATCATCAAGGCGATTGGGTCGATGAGACCACTCCGCCCACGCCAACGGCCCAGCGCGGCCAGTGGCGTATGTTGGCCGAAGAGCAATGGTCAGGCATTCCTGGCTTGCCGGTGCATATCTTTCGGCTTGCCGGCATCTATGGTCCGGGTCGCGGTCCGTTCTCCAAACTGAAACGCGGTGGGCTACGGCGCATCATCAAACCGGGACAGGTGTTTTCGCGGATTCATGTGGCTGACATTGCACAGGTCCTGGCCGCGTCGATGATGGCCCCGAATCCCGGTTCCATCTACAATGTTTGCGATGATGAGCCCGTGCCACCACAAGACGTGATCGGGTACGCCGCCGAATTGCAGGGCCTGCCGCTGCCCCCAGCGGTGCCATATGATGAGGCAGACCTAACCCCCATGGCGCGCAGCTTCTACAACGAAAATAAACGTGTCCGCAACGATCTGATCAAGGACGAGCTGGGTGTTCAGCTTCTTTATCCCAATTACAGGGTCGGGTTAGAGTCCCTGATGGCGGGGTCGTAAGAATGTAAGTCTCACTGAGCCGCTGCTTTGATCAGATCGGCGGCTTTTTCGGCGATCATAATCGTGGGCGCGTTGGTGTTGCCCGAGATCAGAGTTGGCATGATCGAGGCATCGATCACCCGCAAGCCTTGTATGCCGCGTACCCTTAGCTGGGGATCAACCACGGCCATATCATCTACGCCCATTTTGCAGGTGCCCACAGGGTGATAGATCGTGTCGGCGCGAGCGCGTATGTGGCTCTCCCAATCGGTATCTGTTTCGATTCTGTCGGTCCCGAACATCTCTTTGTGCCGGTATTTGGCCAACGCGGGGGCTTCCAGAATATCGCGCATCAACTTGGCGCCTTTGATCAGAGTGTCCAAATCGCGCTTGTCTGACAGGTAACCGGGATCAATGGCGGGTGGGGCAAATGGATCAGCGCTTTGCAAGCCAACTGTGCCTCGGCTGTCGGGGCGTAGCTTGCAGACGTGGCAGCTGTACCCATAACCGTAATGCAGCTTGCGCGCGTGATCATCAACGACAGCGATTGTGAAGTGCAACTGAATGTCGGGTCGATCAAGTTCAGGCGAAGTCCTCAGAAACGCAGCCCCTTCGGCATAGGGCGTGGCCGCCAGCGACACCCCTGTCTTTCGCCATCGCCACAGGTGGCCCATAAACCGCGCCGCGCCAACCGGGCCAATGCCGAACGTATCGGTGTCTTTGGTTCTATAGGCGAGGATGAAATCCAGATGGTCCTGCAGGTTCTTTCCAACGCCGGGCAGGTTGTGGCGAACGGCTATCTCATGCTGCGTAAGATCGTCAGGCGCTCCGATACCAGACAGTTGCAGTAATTGTGGTGACATCAACGCACCAGCGCAGATCAGGACCTCGCGACTGGCGTCGACCGTGATGTCGTGGCCCTTGCCTTTCCTTTTATAAACAACGCCGGTCGCGCGATTGCCGTCAAAGGTCAGCTCTTTGGCATGGGCGTGGGTGATTACCGTCAGGTTTGGCCGATCGATGATGGGAAAGACATAGGCCGCCGCCGCTGAACACCGTTCGCCATTCTTTGTTGGGTCATGGAACTGGGTAACCTGATACAGCCCCACCCCTTCGTTGTCGCCTCGGTTGAAATCTTCTCTGCGCCGGTGCTGCAACTGCTCGGCGGCTTCGATGAACGCTTGCGTTATCGGGCGCGGCTCTTTCTGGTCAGACACCTGCAGGGGGCCACCGTCGCCATGCAGGTCATCTGCGCCATGTTCATTGTTTTCCGATCGCTTGAAATAGGGAAGCACACTGTCCCAATCCCAGCCCTCGCACCCCAGATCGGCCCACCCGTCATAGTCCTGTTGCTGCCCGCGTATATAAAGCATCGCGTTGATCGCGCTCGATCCGCCCAAGGTCTTGCCCCGAGGCTGATACCCCTTGCGGCCGTTCAGCCCGGGTTGCGGCACCGTCTCAAAAGCCCAGTTGTTGATCTTGGGCCGCCCGGGCAGAGCTGCAACAACGGCCGAGGGCATTCGGATCAAGATGCTATCGCCACCACCACCGGCCTCAAGAAGACAGACGGTTTTGTCCGGGTCTTCGCTGAGACGATTGGCAAGAACGCAGCCTGCCGACCCGCCTCCGACGATCACGTAATCGAATTTCATCCTGATGCTCCTGCCTGATCGGATCCGTGTTTGAACTCTCTGATCGCGTTGGTGATGCGCCGGGGTTATCGCTCAAATACTCCACGTCACGATTCAACTGAATTGAACGTGAAGGAATGGAGCAAAATTGCAATCACCGAGCCGGACTTATGACCCAAGGTTACCAAAATAGACGCCAATCAAGAGCCGCAGAGTTGCGCCTGAAATTAATAACTAAAAATTATGAATTTGATCCAAAAACAAAACTTATTCGCATGGCTTGGAACTGCTATAACTGCCAGGAAGCAAGACAGCAGAGTCGTTGACGTCCGAAACGTCAAATCCTGGGTTCATTGGCCCAGATCTGAAATTCGGCAGCGGCGACATCTTCCTGTGATCTTGTTCATTACAGATTTGACCGCGCAAAGCAGCCGAACTTAGCCAGGACTGGAGATCGATATGGACGGAAGTGATAACCCCAACACGGGCGGATGCCCTGTGATGCATGGCGCCGGCACCCGGTCAAACCGGGATTGGTGGCCAAACCAGCTGAAGCTTTCGATACTGCATCAGCACGCGCCTGCTTCGAACCCAATGGGTGAACAGTTCGATTATGCGGAAGAGTTCAAAAAGCTGGACCTCAAGGCGCTGAAAGAAGATCTATACGCGCTGATGACAGATTCGCAGGATTGGTGGCCCGCAGACTATGGCCATTATGGCGGTCTGTTTATCCGCATGGCTTGGCACAGCGCTGGCACCTATCGCACCGCGGATGGCCGTGGTGGTGGTTCGACCGGGAACCAACGGTTTGCGCCCCTGAACAGCTGGCCAGACAACGGTAACCTGGACAAGGCGCGTAGGTTGCTTTGGCCGATCAAACAGAAATACGGCAACAAGATTTCCTGGGCCGACCTGATGATTCTCGCCGGTAACTGCGCCATTGAATCGATGGGTGGTAAAACATTTGGTTTCGCAGGTGGTCGTGCGGACATCTGGCAACCCGAAGAAGACATCTATTGGGGTACTGAAACCGAATGGCTGGCCCCAACTGATAACCCAAACAGCCGATATTCCGGTGAACGCGATTTGGAAAACCCGCTGGCAGCGGTTCAAATGGGTCTGATCTATGTGAACCCAGAAGGCCCGGACGGAGAGCCGGATGTCTTGGCCTCGGGACGCGATATCCGCGATACATTCGCGCGGATGGCGATGAATGACGAAGAAACCGTCGCTTTGGTCGCTGGTGGGCACACCTTTGGCAAAGCGCATGGTGCAGGCGATCCTGATCTGGTCGGAGCAGAGCCCGAAGCCGCCGGCATCGAAGAGATGGGCCTTGGCTGGATCAACAAGTTCGGCAGCGGCAAAGGTGATGACACCACTACCAGCGGCATCGAAGGCGCATGGACTGCTAACCCAATTAAGTGGGACAATGGCTATTTCGACCTTCTTTTCGGCTATGAGTGGAACCTGACCAAAAGCCCCTCGGGTGCGTGGATATGGGAGCCTGTTGGCGTTAAGGAAGAAGACATGGCCCCGGCGGCACATGATCCTTCGAAAAAGGTCAAGACCATGATGACCACCGCTGACATGGCGATGCGCTTGGATCCGATCTATGGCCCGATCTCGAAACGGTTCCATGAGAACCCCGACCAACTGGCCGAAGCTTTTGCCCGCGCGTGGTTCAAGCTGACGCATCGGGATATGGGCCCTCGCTCACGTTACTTGGGATCTGAAGCACCCAGCGAAGAGCTGTTGTGGCAGGATAACGTCCCGGCTGTGGACCATGACCTGATCGATGATGCGGATATTGCCGCGCTGAAAGAGGAGATTCTGGCGACCGGTCTGTCAGTCTCGGATTTGGTTTCCACAGCTTGGGCTTCGGCGTCGACCTTCCGCGGCTCGGACATGCGCGGCGGTGCCAACGGTGCCCGGATCCGTCTTGCCCCGCAAAAAGACTGGGCTGTGAATGAGCCGTTGAAGCTGTCCAAAGTCTTAGGCACGCTGGAAGGCGTGCAAAAAGCCTTTAACGACGCGCAATCGGGCAACAAGAAGGTCTCACTGGCCGACCTGATTGTTCTGGCAGGCGCAGCTGCACTCGAACAGGCGGCCAAAGCCGGGGGCCAGGACGTTGAAGTTCCGTTCACTCCAGGTCGGACCGACGCATCGCAAGACCAAACGGATGTGGACTCAGTCGCCGTGCTAGAGCCCGCCGCTGATGGCTTCCGCAACTATCAGAAGACAGACTACACTGTGTCACCGGAAGAGCTGCTGGTAGACAAGGCACAATTGCTGACACTGTCTGCGCCCGAGATGACCGTTCTTGTTGGTGGTCTGCGGGTTCTGGGGGCGAACTTCGATGGTTCTCGCCATGGTGTGTTCACAGATCGCGAAGGAACGCTGAGCACGGACTTCTTCAGAAACCTGCTGGATATGGATACGGAATGGAAACCTTCCGACGAGGCTGGTGTCTATGAAGGCCGTGATCGTACCAGCGGTCAGGTCAAATGGACCGGCACACGCGTGGATCTGGTATTTGGCTCGAATTCCCAGTTGCGCGCTTTGGCCGAGGTTTATGGCCAGGGTGATGCAGAAGGCAAATTCGTCTGCGACTTTGTTTCTGCCTGGAACAAGGTGATGAACGCCGACCGGTTTGATTTGGCCTGAGACCTTTCAGACCTATGACTCGAAGCCTCCCGGATCACTCCGGGCGGTACTCTTTTGCAGCAAGCGGTGCCAATGAATCAGTGAATCAGGATTGGTTGCCGCATTTCAAACCCGAGAGGCCATGTTCGTTAAGGCTTTAAAAGCTCAACCTAGCCAAATTGTTAACCTAAATTATTGATTTCATTAATATTCGTTAGCTTTCATCTGGAAAAGTAAAGTTTTTTCAAAATGGGGGTTGCAGGTCTCAGACCTAATCCGTAAATAGCCCTTCACCGGCGCTGCTGAGGCGGCGCTGACGGGTCGGGGAGACGGCCGGACGGGTTGGAGAGACAGCTGGACGCACTGGAGAGACAGTG